>BDSV01000183.1 GCA_002898075.1 bacterium BMS3Abin03 | reverse complement strand
GCGCTACGGAGTGCAACGTGAAAAGGTTAATAATTATAAAATGAAAAGTTGAAAGTAAAAACACATCTACAATACCGAATTATCAAAGAAAAAATACTGATTATATTTTTTCTTTTTCAATTCCAAGCAAAATTCCAAACTCCCCTCTTTCCCTCAAAATAACTATTAAGGTATATTTTTCTCTTTGTTGAATTGAATCGAATTAATTAAATTTAGCGGTGCTATTAGAAAATGCTAATAAAGCTATTATTGATATTAGAAAGTTAAGAGATTATTGCTTAAGCAAATCTCATCCAAGAGGTAAACACAAAGCAAATGTCTTTGAAAAAGTAATCAATTTAGAAGCAAAAGACGCAAATAAATTAAAAGTGCTTTTATATAAAGCTGTAAATAATTCAGATGCAAAATTCTTAACTAAAGATAATTTTGGCAGTCGGTATCAAATTGACTTTCAAATTGAAAACAATAATAAAATTGCTACAATTAGAAGTTTATGGATCGTAAGAAATGAAGATGGAATTCCTAGATTAATTACTTGCTATGTTTTATAAGGTAGAAAAATGAAAAGTAGATATAAATTATTAGATGTGGTTGCATTAGAGAAAGATTTTCCTAATGATGGATTATTAAAAGGTCAGGTAGGTACAATTGTTGAGGAATTGTCTTCTAACGAATTTATAGTCGAGTTCTGTGATAACGAAGGTAAGACATACTCACTCAAAGTAGTAAAAAGCAATCAGATTATCCCGCTATACTTTTATCCGCAAACAATAAACCCGGATTCAAAACATCCCTCAGTTTAATAGTAAAAAGAGATACATCTAAACTCAGATAAAATCGAGTTAATTTTTACTATATATAATTTCACGTGGTGCGGGACAGCGTCCTGCCAAATTTGGCTGTGTATGCGCCAGTCACCTCCGAGCCGGTTTCATCTAAGGTGACTGGCACATAGCAAAAACTTCACAAATCTCAAATCGTTATTAGATATTCATTGTTCAGCTTGTTTGTTATTGTTCGCAGGACACTGTCCTGCGCTACGGAGTGCAACGTGAAAAGGTTAATAATTATAAAATGAAAAGTTGAAAGTAAAAACACATCTACAATACCGAATTATCAAAGAAAAAATACTGATTATATTTTTTCTTTTTCAATTCCAAGTAAAATTCTGAACTCCCCTCTTTCCCTCAAAATAACTATTTTGCCACTTAAATTTTAATTAATGATTTAAATGAGTGAGAAGAGGGAAAATATTGCTGTAATTGCCGTAAGCGGAGGGTTGGATAGCTGCGTAACCGCTGCAATTGCTAAGCAGGAATACGAACTTGCTTTTGCTCATTTTAATTACGGACAGCGGACAGAAAAACGGGAACTTAAGGCATTTAACGATATCGCAGATTTTTATAATGTAGAAAAAAGATTAATTATTGATTATACTCATCTCTCGAAAATAGGCGGTTCTTCTTTAACGGATAAGAATATTGAAGTTACTAAAGCAGATTTAACAAGTAAAGAAATACCTACATCGTACGTACCATTCAGGAATGCGAATATACTTTCCGGTTGTGTAAGCTGGGCAGAGGTGCTTGGTGCAAGAGCAGTTTTTATCGGTGCTGTGTTCGAGGATTCTTCCGGTTATCCCGATTGCAGACCCGCATTCTTTGAAGCGTTCGGAAAGATAATCGACATAGGTACAAAGCCGGAAACATCTGTAAAAATTGTTACGCCAATAATTCATTTATCTAAAGCAGAGATTGTAAAGAAAGGCACTGAATTGAACGCACCGCTTTATTTAACATGGTCTTGTTATCAAAATGAGGATGTTGCCTGCGGTGTCTGCGATAGCTGTGCTTTAAGGTTGAGAGGTTTTCAGCAAGCAGGAATTGAGGACCCGATTCTGTATGAGGTAAAACCGGATTATTGGATAAAGTAAAAATTTAAACCGTTAAGTTGTCATTTTAAACGAAGTGAGGTGAATAATCTTCACTTTAGACAAAAGATTCTTCATCCCGATAAACTTGCTTACAGCAAGCATATCGCAATTCAGAATGACAATGATTGATTACATAAAAAGGTTTTGAAAATAACAGAGGTAAAAAATGGAAGACAAAATAAAATTACTCGAAACTTTCGAAAATCAATATCCCGACAGGGATTACAGTATTATTCATGAAGCTCCCGAGTTTACATCGCTGTGCCCCAAAACCGGGCAGCCGGATTTTGCAACTATTGTAGTAGAATATGTACCCGATAAACTTTGCATTGAATTAAAATCATTAAAATTGTATTTAAATACATATAGAAATGACGGCATATTTTATGAGAGCGTAACTAATAAAATTCTGGATGACCTGGTAACCGTCTGCAAACCGCGGTATATGATTGTAACTGCAGAATTTAATGTTAGAGGTGGTATCTCGTCAATTATCGAAACGGAGTATAAAAACCCGGAGTTTTTCGGCAGCGAAAATTTTAATTAATATTTGAAAATAGAATGGACTCAATAATCAAAACAAAAAATGATTTTCTGAAAACAAGAGATCAATTATTTCATAAAGGATTGAAACAGGTTGATTCTCTTAAATTCAGTATGGAGTATAGTCTGCTCGTCGAAGAGTACATTCGTGAATTAGCGGGCGGGAAAAGGTACAAGTTTGTTGTTGCATCTGCGGGAAGCTTCAGCCGGCGCGAGCTTTCTCCTTATTCCGATATAGATTTAATGTTCATTGCCGATTCAATTTCGGAAAACGAAAAAGAAATCAGCCGGTTAGTTACCCAATTCTGGGACAGCGGCATCGAAGTCTCGCACACTGCACGTGAATTTTCCGACATCGATAAATATTTATTAACCGACCTGCATACATTTACGCAATTTTTTGAAACAAGGTACCTGCTCGGCTCCGAAAGAATTTATAAAAGCTGGAATAAGGTATTACTCGAAACCATTTCGGACGAAATAAAAAATAAATTGCTCATTGCTCTTTTTGAAGATTTAAAATTACGTTATAATAAATACGGTAATTCTCCAAAAGTACTCGAGCCAAACATTAAGCTTACCGCCGGAGGATTACGCGATTTTCAGGCAGTCGAGTGGATGTACATTTTCAGGAATAAAGAATTTCTGAATAAGCAGGCAGAAACCACACAGGCAGAGGCGTTTATACAATCTCTACTTGAAGATAAAATTACCTCGAAGGATGAATGCAAAAGATTGCTGGAAAGTTACAAGCTGCTTCTCGCTATTCGTAATTTACTTCATATTAATTCAGGGCAGAAAATCGACCGGTTCGAATTTTCGGCACAAAAGAAAATAGCAGAGATTTTCGGCTATAAAGAACAGAAACTTACGCAGTTTATGAGAAAGTATTTTAAAGCCGCAAATGTACTGAACAGGTTTTCGAAATCGATGGTAAAAAAGTTTACCGAGGAAATAACCGCACCTATTCCATCTTCCCTGGCAATTTTGCTGGATGACGATTATAAACTAACAGGGAAAATAATTTCATTGAATAACAAGTCGGACTTATCTTTTTCAGATATACTTAGGGCATTTTATTACCGTGGCTTATATTCAGCAAGATTCGATGAGAATCTTCGTACAGCAATAATCGAAATGGTTGAAGGTTTCGAAGGTCTTCCGAATACCGGGGCAGAATCATCGGTATTTTTCCGTGAAATTCTAAAACTAACCCGCAATGTCGGCAGCACTTTAACCGCAATGAACGAATTAGGAGTGCTGGGCACACTTATGCCGGAGTTTGCCGAGCTGAACGGATTTCTTCAGCATGGCGTTTATCATCTTTATACTACCGATGAGCACACATTGATGACTATTAAAAATGTTGAAACTCTCGATAAAAAATCATCCCAGCTCGCTAAAATTTATAATAGATTAACAGACAGGGAAATATTATTCTTAGCATTATTATTTCATGATATAGCAAAACCGATTAACATTCCCGGGCACGAAATAATTGGAGTCGAGATGGCTTCTTCAATAATGCACTGGTTAGGTTACAGCGAAGAGGAAATTGATAAAGTTTCATTTCTCGTAAAGAATCATCTTGTTATGGAGCAGGTTGCCTTTCGCAGAAATTTAAGCGACCCCGAAACGCTGAACAATTTTACATCTCTCTTTAGTACAATAGAAGAACTCGATTTATTATATCTGCTAACTTATGCAGACCTCTCAGCAGTTAACCCCGCAGTATGGACAAACTGGAAGCGTGATCTTCTATCTGAACTTTACAGTAAAAGTCATGCAATGCTTGAAGAACAAATTACGGGTGAAGAGCTGCTGATTTCAAGCACATACCTTATACCGAAGGATATTTCTCAATATTCCGATTCAATAACCGAAGCCCATGCTCAAGAACACATCGACTCGATTAACGACATCGGCTATGCAAACCAGTTCTCCGTAAAAGAAATCGCCCGGCATATTGAGGAAATAGGCAAAGGAATAAATCTTTCTGTTTTGTTTAAAGACATAAGCGGATTTACCAACATAACCGTGATAACAAAAGATTTTCCATCGTTACTCTCAAAGATTTGCGGGGTGTTTGCTATAAACGGAGTAAATATTCACGATGCGAAAATATTTACACGAAAAGACGGTATTGTAATAGATACGTTTAATGTTACCGATTTTCGCACTCACCAGAAAATTGAAGAAGAAAGATATTTGCAAATAGAAAGCGACCTGAAAAAAGTTGTCTCGGGTTTGATGCAACTCAGTAAAGAAGTTGCCTCGATGAAAACTAAATGGTGGAGAATAGAAAGTAAATTGTTCAAACGTTCCGGACAGGTAAAAATTGTTTTTGAAAAGCATGAGAAATACACAATCATCGATGTTTCCTCACCGGACAGGTTGGGGTTTTTATACCAGGTAACCAGTAAGATGAACGAGCTTGGATTGAACATATATTTTGCAAAAATTTCAACCAAGGGTGATGATATAGTTGACTCGTTCTATGTGCTGGATAGAAACGGAAACAAAATTTCACCGAACGATTATGAGTTTATTAAAGCGGAATTAACTTCTTCAATTTCACAAATTTTATAATTATGCTTAATGAGTGATAAAAGACCAATCGGAGTATTTGATTCGGGAATAGGCGGGTTAACTGTTGTAAAAAGGTTGATGTCTAATCTCCCAAACGAAAACATTATCTATTTCGGCGACACTGCAAGAGTTCCTTACGGTTCAAAGTCAAACGAAACCGTTATTGAGTACTCGATTCAAAACACAAATTTTTTACTCGGAAAAAATATTAAGGCACTTGTAGTTGCATGCAACACGGCATCGTCTGTTGCCATCAAAACATTAAAATCAAATTATGATATACCAATAATCGGAATGATTGAACCCGGCGCTAAGATGGCAATTGAAAAAAGCAGTAATAAAAAAATAGGTGTGATAGGTACACGAGCTACAATAAATAATAAAGCATACTCAACGGAAATGAAAAGGCGTGATGAAAAGGTAGAAGTTTTTGAAAAAGCTTGCCCGCTATTTGTACCGTTAGCCGAAGAAGGATGGACTGATCACAAAGCGACTTTTGAAATTGCACGTGAGTACTTAACAGAGTTACACGATTACAAAATTGATACTCTCGTGCTCGGCTGCACGCATTATCCAATCCTCGCAAATGTAATTAAAAAAGTAATGGGCAATAATGTTGAACTGATTGATTCGGGAATTGCATCAGCAGAAGTGGTGAAAAAAGAACTGGCTGATAACGGATTGGAAAATAACGGCAGCTTGCAAGGGTATCTTGATTGTTATGTGAGTGATATTCCCACAACATTCAAAAAAGTTGCGGAATTATTCCTCGGCAACCCGGTTAACGAAGTTAAAAAAGTTGATCTTGAATTATTGAACACATAGCTTAACCACATTTGTTAAAGATGACATCTTTAGAATAAAATTACAAATCTCAAATTCCAGTTTTCAATTAACAAAACTTACTGTTTGAATTTTGAGATTTTAATATTGGTGCTTATTTGTTATTTGTAAATTGTTTATTGTAATTTCTTCTGCCATACTCTTGCTTTTATTTTCGAAACATCTTAATTTCTATAGTAGAATAATTCTATAAAAATTTTAACGGGGTTTGTTATGAACCAAACACAAAATTTTTTATCTCCCCCCCCCCGGTTGGGAGGAATTTTTACATAGTTTTTGGCGATAGGAGATAGCGGGGGCAATTATGCTAAAAATATTTTACAACTACTTTTTAACTTTTTTTAATACATCCAATAACTATACCTACATAAATCCTAAAAATAAAATTTACTACTTAACTTTTATTCTCATTTCATATTTCCTGTACAACAAATTTTATATAATGCCGTTATGAAAAGATTAATATTACTTCTTGGTTTAATAGTTATTATTTTCTCCTGCAACACAACAGAGCCGCCGCCGCAGAAGCCCCCGGAACCGGAAATTACACTTGCGCAAGAAGATGCATCTGCTATTGAAGCGTGGATTAAAATAACAACAACCAACCTCCAACTACCCACAACCATTACATTAAAAAGAAACAACACCGTAGAACAGACTATCAGTCTGTTAACGCAAGACAGTGTAATATACATAGATTCCCTTCTGCCCAAAACAACCTACACATTTCAGGCATTCATCCATTCATCCAATCAATCATTCAAGAGTAACGAGCTGAGCGTAACAACTATGGACACCACCAGCCACAACTTTACCTGGCAAACATTTACGTTTGGCGAGCACAGCAGCAGCGTATTAAATGATGTTGCAATAATTGATGAAAACAACATCTGGGCTGTTGGTGAGATATTTTTAAATGACTCTTTGGGTAACCCAGATCCGCACGCTTATGGTTTTGCTAAATGGAATGGCAGTGAGTGGAAGCTTTTTAGATTAGAAGCAACTGCATCCAATGGAAATGTTTCTAACGTTAGACCCAAAGGAATATTAGTATTCAATCAGAATGATATTTGGTTTTCTGGTGGAAGTGTATGGCATTGGAATGGACAAAATTTAATTTTTTCTTTAGAACGTTTCAATTTTTTTAATGGCGGGCCGGAAAGTATAGATAAACTATGGGGCACATCAGATGATAATATTTATGGAGTAGGCACCTATGGTACAATAGCCCACTACACAAACGGACAGTGGAC
>BDSV01000182.1 GCA_002898075.1 bacterium BMS3Abin03 | reverse complement strand
CGTGAAAAAGGGAAAAAACTAACAAAGAAAAATATAGCTCATTTTTCAGTTAATAATATGATTGATCGTGTAAGGTTAATTGCTTCATCAGATACAATTGATTATTGTATTGAAAAGAATCATTCAAAGGATGAACTATCTTATGAACTTAAAAACCTTTTATTGGCTGCATAATTTGTGGCGGTCAACTTGAGTTATGATAAGATAAATATGAAACTAGTTGATTTTGAATATAAAACAGTGTATAATAATACAGTTTTGATTTAGTGGTTATTTTTACTGCGATTGTTGGAACAAAGAATTAAGTACTTCACAGTATCTTACTTGTTATTTATTTTTTATACTATGGAGAAATAATTATGAACTTTAAAGTAATCATAATGTACGACAGTGAATATAAAGGATACGTTGTTGACGTGCCTTCTTTAAATGGTTGTATGAGTCAGGGTAAAACGATTGATAAAGCTTTGGAAAATGTTAAAGATGCTATTAATGGATGGATTTATGTTGAAAAAAAACATAAAAGATTAGATATTAAAGAAATACAGGAATTGTTCGTCGGCGAGGTTACTATATAAATGGGGCTTCTATCAAATGTATCGGGCAAAAAAGCAGTAAAAGTATTTCAAAAGTTCGGATATATAGTTGATCATTAAACCGACAGTCATACAATTCTGTATCACCCATCAAAACCTACATTATCAATACCAGATCATAAAGAGTTAGCACCTGGTTTACTAAGAGCATTAATAAGAAAAAGTGGCTTGACTGTAAAAATGTTCATAGAAATAAAATAAAATACTTAATGAACTATAGCAAAACAATATTAAAGTAAATTCAATTAATAGTAGATTCAAAATTACAAAATTGAAAGATTACAAGATTGGGACTTGTAATTTGGGATTTATTTAGGTCAATTAGGTGAATTAGAGAAATTAGTATCTTATCAGTAATATTCGTGTTATTCTTGGCAGAATATTTTTTCAAATGTTCTATCGTACTTTATTCATAAGGTTTTCAGAGATTATTATTTTCGTTCAACTTTTTAAAACTTCTTTGGTTCTGGCTTGACCAGGTTAGGTTAATTAAAAATTTTCCATCCACTTTCGTACTTCAAAACTATATTTCCTTAAAAAATTATTTCAAAAAAATATACTTTGACTTCTCTTTGTAATTTATTATTACAATATTTATAATATTCCTGTTTATTTAAAATTCTCGTAACATTATTTTACATAAAGCTTTTATTTTAATTAATCTATAAGTAATTTAATTAAAATAGAATAATGATTTTTTCTCAAGTACATTAAACGGTAAACTTTATAATTACATAAATACAATATTTTAAGAATATTACTTTACTGGGGCTTTAATATGAAGACATTAATTAGCTCAATATTGGTTATAATACTATTAGGCAGTACTTCTTTTGCCCAGGAAAAAAATTATAACAAAATGAATCTGCTATCCTCCAGGTGGTTAGTATCGGTTGAAGGCGGAGCTACATACACAAGATCGGATTTTGTGAATTCTCGCTTCAATTATTACACCCGGCTGATGGGAGAGTATTTCATCCCAACTACAAATTTTGGAATACTCGGGCTTCGAGCTTTTACCGGAGGAGGATTTCTTAAAGGCGATAATAAGCCTCAAACAGGTAGTTTTAAAACCGATATTGTCCTTTTAGGCGGTGGTTTAATATATGCATTACAAGCATCCGATATTGTCTTTCCTTACGGATACGTAGGCGCATCTTATTTCTATTTCGATCCTAAAGATAATAGCGGCAATCGCTTACCCCATAACAAAGCAAAACAGTATTCCCGCAATGAATATTTATTACAGGGTGAGTTAGGGGTTAGGTTTTTATTGGCACAGAACTTCAGCTTAAATTTGAATGGTGCGGTTAATTACGTGCGGAATGATAATCTTGATGATAAAAATGCGGGAACAGATAATGATATTTTCTTTACATTCTTAGGCGGTTTCTCGTTTTACTTTGGCGGTGTGAGAGATTCCGACAGCGATGGGATAACGGATGATGAAGATGTCTGCCCGGATACTCCACACGGTGTCCAGGTGGATGAATACGGCTGCCCGTTGGATACAGATAAGGATGGTGTTCCCGATTATCTGGATAGGTGTCCGAATACACAGGCAAATATAGTAGTTGATGAATCCGGCTGCCCGATAGACACAGATGAAGACGGTGTACCGGATTACCTTGATCAATGCCCGAATACACCACTAAACGTTCCGGTCAATATGAGAGGCTGCCCTTTAGATGAAGACGGTGACGGTGTACCGGATTATACGGATAACTGTCCCGGCACTCCCCCGGGAACTGAAGTTGACAAGTTCGGCTGCCCCTTAAAATCTCAACAAAAAGGACTACCCGACATAACGAAATTTGTATTATCCGGCGAA
This sequence comes from bacterium BMS3Abin03, assembly GCA_002898075.1. Taxonomy (GTDB): domain Bacteria; phylum Bacteroidota; class Ignavibacteria; order Ignavibacteriales; family Ignavibacteriaceae; genus BMS3ABIN03. The sequence continues at coordinate 35,064 of BDSV01000182.1, read as the reverse complement.
ATAAATTTTCAAATAGGCAAATCTGAATTACTCCCTGGAGCAAGAACAGCTTTAAATAAGCTTCTTGTTATATTGCAGGAATACCCCGATACAAAATGGAGAATTGAAGGTCATACAGATAATACCGGCTCTTATAAGATCAATAAAAAGATCTCTAAGGAGCGTGCCTGGGCAGTTGCAAATTATCTTATTAAACACGGAGCAGACTTATCCAGACTCGAAGTTGTAGGGTTAGGTCCTGATTACCCTATCGGTGATAATTCCACAGAGACGGGAAGAGCATTAAACAGAAGGGTGACAATTGAACTTATAACTGGTAAAAAGGTAGTGAATGAAACGGTTCCGAAACGTTTGAAGGGTGATGAATACAACGCTGCTGTAGAGAGAAATGTAGGCAATATGATATTTACCGACGGACGGCTGTTTTGTTTCCAGGTATCTTCCTGGCGTAAATACGAGAAAGCACTTTCTGAAGTAGAAAGACTTCAAGCTGACGGTGAAAATGCATTTGTAGTTGAAGCGAAAAATCTCCCCCAACTGCATGGCACATGGTACCGGGTTCGAATAGGATACTTTAATTCCCTTGAAGAGGCAAGACGACACCGGGCAAAAGTAATGGGAGAATAAGCAAATACACATAGTTTTTAAAAGCTCAATCTGTCTGACAGGTTGAGCTTTTTTGTTTTAAATTGCAGTGATTAGGGATAGTGAAAATTGTTTTGAAAAGATCAGCACTTTTTAACCTCACCCCCTGCCCCTCTCCTTAGTAAGGAGAGGGGTTTTTTAAGTGTGATTGAGCAAAAACTAATTGAATTTATACCTATAAAAAATTATCGGTTTAGTTTTAATTTGCATTCGAATATGTTGTAGCACAGATTAGTAATCTGTGTTACTTTTTGGTCAACCCCAACTTTTTATCCCCTTTCCTTATATAAGGAAAGGTTTTTAAGTTCATCTCCTTACTAAGGAGAGGGATTTAGGGTGAGGTCTTTTGTATAAGCACAAACGATTTTAAAACTCTAAAACTCATAAAGATTCAATGAACGTACTAAAACAAAAAATTACTATTTTGCTTATCTTTTGAATACAAATATCTTAACATAAAACATTATAGAAGTAAATTGAAAAAAATTATTTCAGTTGTAGGTGCGCGTCCTAACTTTATGAAGGTAGCACCAATTCACATAGCTTTTCAGTCATACACCAACAATATCCAGCATCTTATTTGTCATACGGGTTAGCATTATGATGAAAAGATGTCGAAGATATTCTTTGATGACCTGGGGCTTCCACAGCCGGATTTTTATTTGGGCGTCGGAAGCGGTACACATGCCGAACAAACAGGTAAAATAATGATCGGGTTTGAGAAAATTTTAATTCATGAAAAACCTGACTTGATAGTTGTTGTCGGCGATGTTAACTCAACTATTGCATGCAGCTTAACTGCAAGTAAATTGAACATACCCACTGCACATGTTGAAGCAGGATTACGCAGTTTCGACCGTACAATGCCCGAGGAAATAAACCGGATTTTAACCGATTCTATTTCCGAATTTTTATTTGTAACCGAGAAGAGCGGACTTGATAATTTAAAGAATGAAGGAATTGCAGATAGTAAAATCCACTTTGTCGGCAATGTAATGATCGATAGTCTTGTACATTTTCTTCCTAAAACCGGGTCTTCAAATGTTTTAACTGATTACAAATTATCTTCGAATGAATTTGTTCTTGTTACGCTGCATCGTCCGAGTAATGTGGATAACAAGGAACAGCTTTCATCACTAATAAAATTGTTGAACGCTGTTGCTTCATTAAAGAAATTAATTTTTCCTATACATCCGCGCACAAAAAATAATCTAGATTCTTTCGGCTTAACTGAAAAACTTATCCCAAACGTAATACTCACCGACCCAATCGGATATATAGATTTTCTAACATTAATTAAGAATGCAGAACTCATTTTGACGGACAGCGGTGGCATACAGGAAGAAAGTACTTTTCTTGGTATTCAATGCGTCACAGTCCGTACAACGACTGAACGCCCAAGCACTGTTGAGATTGGAACAAATCATTTGGCGGGTGATAATTATAAAAATGCGGAGCAAGTTTCTCTTGAAATATTAAACGGAAAGAAAAAGTCGGGAAAAATACCTGAAAAATGGGATGGTAAAACTGCCGAGAGAATCTGTAAGATAATAGCTGCTAACTTATTATAAATAAGTAAAGGAGGTCTTTTTCTGCTCGTTGAGTAGTTGATAGCTAAAGATAAAAGACAAAAGTAAAAAGAGTAAAGAATTAACTTTTGGATCTAGTTACAATTGAACCTAAAATCTTTTTTAACTCAGATGATTCATTAATTAACCATTGTAATTCCGAGGAAGTTCCTAAACCATCATCGATAGCATTAATAATTCTTAACCAGTAATTCGATTCTCTCATTTCACGTAACGCTATCCTAACTTTATTTGTAAAATCAGGTTTAGATGAACCAGCTTGAGATTCTATACCCCGTCAAATACAATTCAAATAATTCAATCCACTTCGTTTAGGAAATTTTTAATTCGATTCTTAATATATCTTTTGCCATATAAACTCTTAAGATATTTTTCTCTGTGTAAGGCATCAGCTTTATTATAGCATACTTCATAATATACGACTCTGAATGGTATTCGGGAAGCTGTAGATTTAACTTTACCACTATTATGTTTTTCTAACCTTTTCTTTAAGTTAGTTGTAAACCCAACATAGAATTTATTATCAAGTTTACTTTTCTAAAACGTATGTATTATAATTATTTCTCATATTTTAGGGGTTCACCTTGAAAAATTATTTGAATACTAAATTATTTATCATTTTGTTAAATACTTATTTGACGGGGTGAATAATTAGCGCCAGAAGAAGTTGAACATTTTGATAATTGGTATCTAATAGTTTTGTACTCGGGTGTATTAGGTAACTTTTGTAAAAACTTTAATACTCTTACAGCAAATTCAAATAATCTATGTTGAAGATCATTACTCATCAAACAATTTTCCTTTTTTCTTTTTACTTTACTCTTTAGTCTTTTATTCTTTAATCATTCAATCACTCATTCACCAAATCAACAAATCCAGTTTTACCAACCCCCACCTCCACCGCCGCCTCCACCGCCACCGGAGAATCCTCCGCCACCACTTCCAGAGCTTGATCCCGGGACGGTTGACGAGGATGCTATTGTCGATGTTAAGCTGCTGCCGAGACTCGATACCATACCGGCTGCTCCAATGGTGCTCCAGGATGCGCCGTTGTACCATCCGGGTGAATATTCGGAGCCTGCCCGTTCCAATACATCTGCAAACTTTTCTCCCCATTCATTTTCCACATCTAACGCAATTGCATAAGGAAGAAACATTTCAAATAATTCGGGGGTTTTTTCCGGCTCTTTTATTGAATTCAATCTATCCTGCTCAGCTACAGATAGATACATTCTAAATCCATCTATTCTATCCATTATCTTTCTGCCCAATTTTGTGGGTGCTTTAAGCAGATGATAAAATACGATGTTAACTATTACCAGAATCACGATTCCTGCAATCAGCAAAATGGATCCTGTCTGGGATAGAAAGTATAACCCTACAAACTGTCCTATTACAAATGGGATTGAAAACAGTGTAATGAAAATTGCGCTTGCCAATGCAGCGCCTTTTATCTTTCCGGCTAATGCAGTCCTCCAGTTTTTAAATGCAGTAAAGAGCAGCAATATCACACCTACACACCAAAATAAATTCCAGAATAATATAAAGGCAAAATCAGCAGAGCCGGTAAGCACAGAAGCAATAATAATTAGTATTGAAATAATCGATCCCGCAATGAAATAGCTTACATTGGAATAGAAATATACCTTTTCGTATGAATTGCTTAAAGATTTTTTTAATGTTTTTATCGCGCTTTTAATCTTTATATGATTTTTCTGTTTAAGCTCGAACTCTTCCCTGCCGCTGACTGACCTGAATTTAAGTTTTGATATCAACTTAATTTCATCCTTCGATAACTTTTGTATATCGCCGTTCTTTTTTACTAATGTATAATCCTTTCCATCTTCTTCCAGCATAGCAAAACCTTTAACGCATAAATCGACAATGGCACTGGTAAAAGCTTTATTATCATATTTCATTTTATAGATGAAACGAGCAGCAGCGGGCGATAACTTATGGGGAGGTTCATAGAGCGGAATAATTACTCCTTTCGCCGGATCAATACCAACCCTGAACCAAACGATAAAATAATAGAGAAGTAAAAGTAAGATGCCCGCAAAGATAATCAGAGCAGAAAAATTATCGGAAATAAAATAAGATAATTTCTTTTCAAAAGTTGGTTCCGTTACAAATCCTTTGGGCCAATCAATAACAATAGTAAGCCCTTCCTTTGGATAGAGCACGCCGGTAGTTTCAAATCTTACTGTATTATTATTAATCAACCACGCAGTATAATTTCTATTTTTAGAACCCTGAAGCCCGGTAAATGCCAGGTAGTTTATATCATCACCGCTTATACCCCCGGGTAAAATAACAGTAGCGCCTGCTTTATCTATTTCAAAATCCCATCCGTTTCCGGTAACATTCCAATAAAGCTCATCGAACTTATCAAAGAAACCGATCATCCTATCTGTTTTATATTTTATTGTATATGAATAATCGCCGGGGCTGAGAGAATAATTTTTCCTTCCGATATAAATACGAATGCCGTTATTCTGTTTTTCAGTATGATAGCTTTCTTTTCTGCCATCCCTCAATATTTCCAATATCTTAAATTCCACATTGAAGTTATTCCCGTAAAGGTCCTTGTATTTCGTTGGGAAATCTCTGAATATACCGTGTTTAATTTTTCTGCCTTCGCTGTGTATTGTAATTTTCTCCACAACTATCATCGAACCGTTTTCGTTTACGGTTATTTTACTGTCGTAAGATAAAATCTTTTCTGTCTGATAACCCGCCGGAGTGAATTCAGAGAAGCAAGCTAATATTAAAATAAAAGTCAGGAATAATACTTTCATAAATCTACCTCTGGAGTTTTTCTTTCCGTGGCTAATGTGATCTCAAAATAATCTTCCTGTTTGAAATCAAAAATACCTGCAACAATGTTACCGGGAAAGGACTCGACCCTGATATTATAGTTTCTTACCGTACCGTTATAGTATCTTCTTGCATATTGTATTTGATCTTCAATTTCAGTTAGCTGGTTTTGTAAGTCTAAATAGTTCACGTTTGCTTTTAAGTCGGGATAATTTTCTACAACGGCAAACAAGCTTTTAAGCATTCCCGAAAGATCTGTTTCAGCAGTTGCTTTTTCTTTTATATTTTCGATGTTTACGGTTTTGGTTCGTTTCTCTGTTATCTCATTGAATAATTCCCGTTCATATTTGCTGTATGATTTTACTATCTCAACCAGGTTTGGAATTAGGTTGTGTCTTCTTTTCAACTGTACATCTATTCCGCTCCATGCTTCGCTAATTAAATTTCTATCACGAACAAAGAGATTATAAGTAATAACCAGCCAGATTATTACCAAAGCAACAATAGAAATTACCACTATATTCATTTTGCCATTCTCATTTCTAAAAGCTCCCGATAAAGTTCTTCTATATTTTCAACAATGTTTGTTCCAAGCTCTTTTAACTTTTTCCCTTCCTGATGACCTTCGGTTATCAACAAACAATCACTCTCGATCTCTTCGGCAACTTCAAAATCATGTACTGTGTCTCCGATCAATAAAACTTTTTCATCTTTACCGTTAGTTCTAATTCTTCGCATTAACTTCCTGCCTAATTCAAGTTTGCCGTTAGCATAAATATGGTCTAGCCCGTAAACTTCGGAAAAATATTCTGCAATTCCATACTTTTTAATTATGTGCAAAAGTGATTCCTGTTTATACGCACTGAGAAGATACTGATTTATATTATTCGATTTGAATTTTTCAAGGACTTTCAACGTAAACGGATATAAATTACATTCGTACTTTCTTACTTCATATTCATCCATAAATTCTTTCCCGATTTTCTCAAATGATTCATCCGTAAAATCATGTCCGGCTTTGATATAATAATCTTTAACCGGGAAAGTAAAAATATCGCGATACTTATCAATCGTTAACACAGGTAATGATCTTTTCTCTAAAAGATGATTCATAATATCCGAACAAAGATACACATCATTAAACAGCGTACCGTTCCAATCCCAGATGATATGCTTGTAATCATACAAATTCAATTTAACTTTCCGGCTTTAACAGTTTGCAGAATTCAAACACCAGTTCGGCGGTAATTCCCCAAACGGTTTCCTCGTCGGTTTCATAAACGAGTATCCGGTGTCTGCCGCCTCTCCATGGTTTTGAATATCTTTCCGGAAGACCGAACTTTTTAGCAGGTAATAATTCTACAGTCTCACCTTTCTCATTTGTAACAGATGGCTTTACTTCAACCTGAACAAAATATTTTAACGGTTCATTGTTTAAAAAGAAGGATAGCGGAATTGTGAAAATTTTCTCCACTTCATTTTTGTCGATACTCAATTCATCCGGAACTTTGATTTTAAGAAATGCAACAAACGGGTCAACCGAGACACCCATGGGGGTAATCAGTGTACCCATACTCCCGATAATTTCAATCTTATTTCTGTCGATACCGAGTTCCTCAATAGTTTCCCTGATGGCAGTCTCTTCAAAGTTTTCATTATCTTTCGAGTCATACTCACCCCCGGGAAAGCTTACTTCCCCGCCCTGCCGTATTTTGTTCGCTCTTTTCTCAAACAAGAGATGCCATTCATCATTAATTTTTATTAATGGAACAAGTACAGCGGAATTAAAGTATTTCTCTTTGCCTAACACACCGTGCTTATTTTTCAATTTTATCTTGAGCTTTTCCCTTAATAAATTTTTCATTCGATTTGAATTTTTATAACTTAAATATTTTAGACTAAAAGAGGATAATAATCGATTTTATTTTAAACTGCCGAAATAATATTTACCCGGTAACCAATTTTTAAATATATAATTGGAAAGATAAATAATCTAAAAGGAATTTAGAAAAAATAATTATTTAAAATGTGGAGGGAGCGTAAACAACCGGAAAGTAAATCTCAAAATTTATAAGCTCTTAGAGATTTATATTATATCTATACAAAAACTTAACGGAAAATATTTGCTTGTATTCTTTTTGCTTCATAAAAATGTTATAGTTACCCTCTATTCCAAAACCGCTGAAATATTTACTTACCGGTATAAGCAAACCGAACGCAAACATTACCGTAAAATGATTCTCATCTACCTCGTTCATATTTGGAACGATAATATTGCCATTATTAAAACCGGCAACTTTAACATAGCTGTACCCAAAGAAAAATTTCGCATAAGGATGAATAAAATCTATCAGGGTTGTATTTGTAGCCCGGGTAATTATTCCCACGCTAAAAATTGATGAAGTAGAACCCTGGATAGTTTCGGTATTATCTGATTTGTTTAAAACGTTTTTCATTTGAACTTCGTTATCAAAACCGTCTTTAATGTAGTTAAAACTAAATCCGAACGATTTGGTTTCATCGATGTTTATTCCCAAATCTATTCCGACTGAATAGCCGCGATTATCTGCCGAACTTAAATAATCAGTCGAACCGGGAACCATTAAACCTGCATTAACCTCTGTGTAAGGTGTTATCTGCAACTAAATTGATATTTAAAAGCAAGCAAACTAATAATATTGTATTTCTCATAACAAACTCATTAGGTTATTAATATGACACTTCGTAAAAGTATTAAACCAAATGAGATGCCGGACTGAAAAATCCAGAAAATAGAGGGAATTGAGGATTTCAAAAATCTCGATTTAAGAAATTGATTCAGTATTGAACTGTAAAAACAGAAATGATGAGGGGGAACGTTTAAGAATTTTACTTGAAGAATGTACTTTTGTTGACGAACAGATCTTTACCAAAAGTTTTTCCATCAAACTTTGTCCCGGGATTTTGATTTGTGGTAACAACATAATAAGATGAATCTACATAAGCTTTAACTTCAATCGGGTTTATTTCTTTTCCTTTAATTGTAAGCTGATAGGAAGGACTTTTCCCCGCCGGGACTTCGATATCATCCGCAAAATTTGATCTCATAAAAGCAGCTAATTTTCTCAGCACTGCTGCTGTTTTCACCGAATCGGTTTCAACATTATTAATAAACCACTTATTACCGGTTTTAATTAATGTAAAAGATGAATCGGCAGGATAATTGAATTGCAGTTCATTCCACATATTTTGATCACTTTTGATAATCGTATTATCCCTGAACGAATCTGCTCCCTGATTAAATGTTAACGCGAGAAATCCGTTTACTTCATAAACATCGGTATCGTTGTAAAGACGTACATAAGTTGAAACACTTCGCGGTTGGGGAATATAATTTAGCCGTCCTAAAATAATATCGAGAGTAGCATCATCGCCCTCATATACCTGCACGCGTGTTCCTGAAGAGTCCGGTTTAACCTGAAACTCACTCCATTTATCTTCTCCTCTTGCAGCGAGACGTTTCGGTTTAATTTTTACAAGTTCATTTAATATCTGTTTTACCCTCTCGTCTTTTACTGAAGCGGTTTTACCATTCTTTAGTTCAATCAGCCATCCCTTACCGCTCTTATATATGCTGAACGGTTTATAATTATTGGACTTGGTGTTAATCACGATTTTGGTTACGGCAGTTGTGTCGATATTTACCAACTCTTCGCGAAACGTTCTTTCTTCTTTTCCCGCATCTGAGAGATACGCAACTATAACAATTACTAAAAGCAGGATAAAAATAAATCCGAGTACTTTATTATTTGTTTTCCGGAACATAGGTCATATTCTTTAGTTTGTTTCTTAATTTTCTTCTCCGTTGGAATCTGAATATTCCGTAAAGAATAACAAGGAAGATCGGTAAAAGAAAGTTCAAATATTTTAATAACGATTTAGTACTGTCTTCCAGCGACGCATCGATAGGTCTGGAAGTTATACCCTTTGTTCTCAGCTCAATCAACCCTGTATCGTCCGAAAGCCAATCGATTGCATTAGCCATTAAGCTTACGTTATCCTGCTGAAGCTGTTGTGCCTGCTGCCCTTCACCGTTAACCGCAAAATCACCATCACTAAAGACGACCATTTTAGAATCGACATTACCCGATATTTTACCTTCAACAACAACTGCAACGGGTAATGAAGACATCCCGAAATCTGATTTGGTCCAATTTTTCATAACATCGAAATAGACAGGCAGAGTTTGAATACCGGTTCTTTCTGAAGTAGTAGCAATAGGATACATTACAATAGTTGTATCTTTAGGATTTAACTGAATCGAGCTGACGAAAGGCATCATAACAGATTCAATACCCTCAGTGATAGGATGTTTCGCAAACTTAGTGATGATTGGGATATACGGAAATTTTACCGGCGTATTCATTACAAACATTCCCTGCTGCTGCCGTACCATCACACTACCGGAGTTTGCATCGAGTAAAAAGTTCTTTTCTATTTCAACACCTTTCTCTTTCAGCCAATCGGATAAACCGGTATAATTATCTTTACCTATTCCCTGGCTCAAATCGCCTTCAACCCTGTTTAATGCTACCAACAGCCCTCCTCCGCGAGCAAGAAAATCATCGAGATATTTAAAATACTTTGAAGGTATCGTATCCTTCGGAGCAATGATTACAAGTGTTTTAACACTGGAAGGAATACCTGCCGTATCGCTGAATTCAACTGTCTGAACATTATACATTACGGATAGCTGCTTTAACAACTGAGGTATCGCCGAAAGCCCCGGTTCACCGTTGCCTTGTAATATTGCAATCTTCGGTTTTTCTTTAACGGATAATTTTTTAATGCTGGAAGATAAGGCATATTCCATTGCAGCACCCGGCTGAATAAAAGGTATCACTTCCTTCTTCCCGCCCATTTGTAACAGCGCTCCCAAATAAGCCCGCTGCTGTTTCATCTGATCGCGCTCGCGAACCTTTATCATTATAGGTCTTATCCCGTTTTGCTGGGCTTTCATTTCGGTTTTCTGGTTTTCGCTCGGATTGACGAATTCATAAACAATCTGTCCGTTAGAATAACTTGCATACTCAACAAGCAAGTCTCTGAAATCCTGCCGAACTTTTTCAATGTCGGGCGGTAAATCTTCGGAGAAATAAGCAGTTATAGTTATAGGTTCATCCAAAGATGCAAGAATATTTTTAGTTGCATCGCTTAAGCTGTATCTTTGGTCTTCCGTAAAATCCAACCTGAAGAAAAATCTACTGGCTATTAAGTTTACCAGTATAAGAATTCCGAAAATGAGTAAAACCGAACTTTGTACTTTTTTACGTGTAAGCATAATTACAAATTAATCCACAATATTTCTTTTAGATAAAGAAGCCTCTGCCAAAACCAAACCAAAAAAGGTAATGGAAAGAAAGTATAAAATATCCCGTGAGTCGATAACACCGCGTGAGATGGAATCGAAATGGGATGACATACTAAAATAATTCAGCAACTGTCCCGTTATTCCGGTAAAGTTACTCGCAAGCACATTGAAAATGATTAGCAAAAACACACCGATAAATAACGCGAGAAGAAAAGCAACAATTTGATTATTCGTTATACTGCTGGTAAATAATCCTATGGCAATATAGACCATGCTCATAAGAATCAAACCGAAGTAACCGCACCAAACTGCACCCTGATCGATGGGACCTATTGCCCATACTGTCAGGTAATAAGGCAATGTCAATGCCAATGCAACGATAATTAATAACAACGCTGCAAGAAATTTTCCAAGCACCACATCCCAATCGGAAACCGGCTTTGTAAGTAACAGCTCGAGTGTTCCGCTGCGTTTTTCTTCAGCAAACATTCGCATAGTTAACGCTGGAATGAAGAAGAAAAGTGTAAAGTATGCAATAGAAAAAAACGGCTGAAGCGTCGCCTGTCCGATAAGAAATATATCAGAACCGAACAGCCATGTGAAGAAGCCGCTTATTCCTAAAAATGCAATTAAAAGAATATATGCTATAAGCGAATTAAAAAATGAATTTAATTCCTTTTTCGCTATTGTCCAGACTGAGTTCATAATTAATTTATTGTTAATTCTCTGAAAATATCTTCAAGCTTAGTTTCAATCGGTGTCATTTCAGTTAACACCCAATTATTTTGTACACACATATTAAAAATATCTTTACGCGATACATTACCTTGTTTACAGTTTACTATAAACGAATTTTTACTTACCTTATCGAAATTAACAACCGCAACGGAATCAAGATGCTGAATTGCCGTATATACCTGGTCCCTTATTTCGGGTTCTGCAATCTGTACCCGGAGTACTTCATCTCCCTGCGCACTCTGCCTGAGCATTTCGGCTGTTCCGTCGGCTACAATTTTTCCTTTATTGATGATTAATATTCTATCGCAAGTGGCTTCAACTTCAGGTAATATATGTGTACTGAGTATTACAGTTTTCTGCTTACCGAGTTCACGAATAAGTTTTCTAATTTCAACTATCTGGTTGGGATCAAGCCCTGTTGTGGGCTCATCGAGTATTAATATTTCCGGATCGTGAATCATCGCCTGTGCCAGCCCGACTCTTTGCTTATATCCTTTAGAAAGCTCGGCAATCTTCTTATGCTTTTCAACATCCAGCCCGCAAACATAAATCATCTCTGAAATTCTATCCCGTACTTTATCTTTAGGCACATTCTGTAACTCGGCAACGAACTCGAGGTATTCGAGCATAAGCATATCGTCATATAAAGGATTATCTTCGGGAAGATAGCCGATCTTCTTTTTTATCTCATCGGCATTTTCGAGAATGGACAAATCATTAACATGTACATCGCCCTCGTTTGGTGCCATATAACATGTAATGATTTTCATTGTTGTGGTTTTGCCCGCCCCGTTGGGTCCTAAGAAACCCACAATTTCACCGGTACGGACTTCAAAAGATATGTTATCTACTGCTCTCTGTGATCCGAATTTTTTCGTTAGATTAGAAACAACAATACCCATAATAACCATTAATTTTTTTAAGGATAAAAAATATAATCAAACAAAATAAATTTCAAGAGTATTAGACGGTAATTTATACTTTTTGTTCAATTAACCTACAAAAAAATTATTTGATAAATGAGATACAAACATCTAATTCAAATATTATTAATTGAGCTATGCACTATTTTAAGTTTTTTATTTTTATTTTCACTATAGCAGTAATAAGCAAATCGTTATTTTGTTTGCAAAAGAATTAGCCGCTAATATGCAAATTTCACTTTTAGTATTGGTTGCTCTCAAAGAAATTTTATTTGAAGATTAACTGATTCTCTTTCCGGTATTTTTATCAAAGAAATAAAGTTTGGCTAAATCAAAAAACAAATCAATCTCCGAACCGGTTTCAGGTTTATCGACTGCCTTTACTCTTGCAATTATTTGAGTGCTGCAAATTGTAAAATAGAGAAATATTTCATTCCCCATCGGTTCGGCAACTTCTAATGTTGCACGGTGCTTTTGTAAGTTTAGGTTATCATCAGCTACGTGATAAATATCTTCGGGACGAATACCAAGTACAACTGAATTATTAAAATACTTTCGTAAAATATCATTATCAGATAATTTTAGATCTAAACAAAACGATCCGTCCTCGGATGCAAATTTAAGCCCGCCATCTTCTATAATTTTCCCATTAATAAAATTCATCGAGGGACTTCCTATAAATCCGGCAACAAATAAATTTTCGGGATGATTATATATATTTAACGGAGTATCAATCTGATTAACTATTCCGTCTTTCATTACAACAATCCTGTCTCCCATTGTCATCGCTTCTGTTTGATCATGTGTTACGTATATTATTGTTGCTTCTAATTTTTTATGTAATTTTGAAATTTCTGTTCTCATTTGAACTCTTAATTTCGCATCCAAATTACTCAGCGGTTCATCGAATAAAAATACTTTTGGATTTCTTACAATTGCTCTTCCAACGGCAACTCTCTGTCTTTGTCCGCCCGATAATGCTCTTGGTTTTCGATTAAGATAAGATTCAAGTCCCAGAATTCTTGCTGCAATATCAACTCTTTCTTTAATATCTTCTTTGTTGATTTTCCTCAGCTTCAATCCAAAAGCCATATTATCGAGAACAGTCATATGCGGATACAAAGCATAGTTCTGAAAAACCATTGCAATATCTCTATCCTTCGGCGGAACATCATTAACCAATTTATCGTCGATATAAATTTCTCCTGAAGTAATTTCCTCCAACCCTGCAATCATTCTTAACGTTGTAGTTTTTCCGCAGCCCGAAGGACCAACGAGCACTAAAAACTCTTTATCTTTTACCTTAAGAGTTATGTTTTGAACAACTTCGCTTTTGCCTTCGTATATTTTGGATACATTATTTAATACTACTTCTGCCATTTATCAGATTTTATCCTGTTAATTAATATCCAATCAATTTTTCTATAACCAACTGAAATACAATTATTTTTTGATTAACTCATTAAGTAATTCCTTCATATCAATAACAGCGAAACTTGTTGTGTAATCGGAAACTGCATACGGTAAAATTAGTTTGGAATTATGAATTATTCCTCCGCAGCTATATACAACATTGGGGACATACCCTTCCCTTTCTTCGTCATTCGGTTCCAATAACGGCTGCTTCAATTTTCCGATAACTTTGGTTGGATCTTCCGGATCGAGTAAAATCGCACTAATCGCATACTTTCTTAAAGGACCAACACCGTGAATTATTACCAGCCAGCCCTCTTCAGTTTCAATCGGTGAACCACAGCTACCAATTTGTACCATTTCCCAGGAGAATTCCGGATTATGCAAAAGCTTTTTGCTATTCCAGGAATAAATATTTTCAGAATACATTACATATAAGTTTTCATTATCCTGCCTAGAGAGCATCGCATACTTATCATTAATCTTTTTCGGGAAGAGCGCCATCCCTTTGTTTTTCGATTCTGAACCGATTAAAGTTCTAACCTTGAATTTAGTGAAATCATTTGTTTGAATTAATTTGGAGGTTATATTATTACCGTCATAAGCCGTGTAAGCTGCACAGTAAGAATTTTCATTTGCGGATGTAAACCCGGCAAATCTGGCATCTTCAATTCCGTTCGACTCATCCGGCGTTAGCGGAAATATTATTCGCTCGCTTATATCCGTGTCGGCATCGAAAATCACTGTGTAATCCGCTCCATTTACTGAAACTTTACCGGGAGCAGTTACATATTTATTCTGTTCTTCCAAAGTTATATTACAATCGCTATCAATTATACCTGTTCGAAAAACGATCGATGAAATATGTCCCTCGCCGGCAGCTCTTAAGCTCAGGATAAAACGGCGTTTTCCTGCATCAAGACCGGATTGATCCGGATGCCAGACGATTGAAGGATTAAACAAAGCCGCAGATTCTACTGAATACTCTTTAAGAAAATATGAACCTATTAGTATTTTAGAATTATCGTTAACTTTTTTATCCATCTCAATAAATTTTTTAATTTCATCATAGCGTGCCGAACATTTTTTAATAAAATCTCTATGCCTGTCTCCGAATTCTTTAATAACTTTTTCAACAGTACTTTCAATTTCCTGTCCGGAAAGATCAAATACATACTTTACAATTCTATTGATGCGTTTTTTGTTATTCAGTTTAAACGGCAATAATAGAACCCGTTTTTGATCCGGTTTTATGAAAATATTTTTCCTTTTTATCAACATTAATCTTGATTCAGCTATCTAAATAATTATTAAGTACAAATAATTTTATCTTATCCGTTGTAACAGGAACTTCGCTATTATTAACTATTTTAATTTTCTTTTCTTCGCCCGGTAGAAGAATGAAACCTCTATCCGAAAAATTCAAGTGCGGATGATGTATATCCACAAAAAATGAAGGTAGGTCAGAGCGTAAACAAATGTACCCGGTATCTGGTTTACTTTCAAACTTAACATCAATCGTTGGCTTGGGCAATTTAATATGTTTCCATTTTTGTTTTATATAAAAATTTCTATAGACAAGTTCAGATTTTTCATTAAACAATGAAGCGAGCAAAACATAGTTACTATATTTATCTAATTTGCTCGTAGATACATTGTAAATTACATTATTCTTATGACCATTAAGCGATACTTTTTCCTCATATTCTTCAATAATCTCTCCTGTTTGCTGTCTGATAATATGGACCTTTAAGAAACCATAAAATGTTTCTTCTTTGCAATGATTATTTAAGTTAAGTTTAACGCAAGAATCTTCATTGCTAAATGAAATAATCTGCGGTAAGAAAACATCCCTTACAAAATAATATGACAGCTTTGGTTTTAAATCAGAGTCAATTATCGACCAGCTTACTGCGGGCCAGCAGTCGTTTAGCTGCCAGATAATAGCTCCATTTGTTCGAAGCGAATGAGACCTCCAATGCTCGATACAAGTTTTAAGAGCCAGCCCCTGATTAAGTTGTGTTAAATAAATAAAATCATTCCATTCATTAGATATTGGTAGATTTTCCGACAAAAATTGGAAAATCCTTTCCTGTCCTTTAACCTGTTTATTGTGAAATGCAAATAAAGAATTATTACATTGAAGATTCTCCTTTTGTAAGGCATCTTCCCAAGTTTCTATATTTGCCGGTGCCTGGAATCCAAATTCCGACACAAACAAACTATTATCATTTTTTACTTCGGAATAATCAACCCAATTGCTCCAGATATTCCATTGATGAGTGTTTCCGCTACTCTGATCATTTGGGTCCTCATCGTTTCCAAAAGGTGAGGAAGACCAATAGTTAAGCATGGGGTCTATCTCATTTAATATGTCGGGTATTAGCTCATGATAAATTTTATATCCCGGCAGCTTTTTTATGTCTTTATCTATATTCTGATACCATAACCACTCACACTCATTATTTCCGCACCACAAAGAGATAGACGGATGATATTGTAATCTTTCCACATTTTGTATCACTTCGTTTTTAACATTTTCTAAAAACCGGGAATCATCCGGATACGAACCACAAGTAAACATAAAGTCCTGCCATACAAGTAATCCAAGCCAGTCACACAACTCGTAGAAGAAATCCTGTTCATAAACTCCGCCGCCCCATACTCTTATCATATTGCAATTGGCTTTTTTCGCCAACGACAAAAGTTTAAGATACTTGTCTTTAGTTACCCTTGAAAGAAATGAATCGGGTGGTATCCAATTAGCACCCCTGATAAAAATTTCCTTATTGTTTATTAAAAATTTAAAAGTATTATTACCATTTTCTTTCAACAATAATTTTACAATTCTAACTCCAACCTTCTTTGTCTTTACATCGATAACCTGTTTGTTCTCATTTATTAATTTCACTGTTAAATTGTAAAGCGGCTGACTACCGGAGCAACAGGGCCACCAAAGTTTTGGATTATTTATTTCTATTCTTACTCTACTCTCGTTACTAACTTTCGTAACTGACTTTTTTATAATCACCTTATCATCGAGAGATAAACTAATATCTAAAATAAAATTAGACCCTTCAACACCTTCGATGTTATTAGTTATTTCTACCATCGCTTTATTTTCCGAAATATTTATAGTGCTGAATTTCAAATTAGTAATTGATGCATTTGTTTTTTGCAGCAGATATATAGGTTTCCAAATTCCCATTGTAGGAAAATATGGTCCCCAATCCCATCCAAAGGAATATTGAGCTTTTCGGGTATAGACTCTTTCCGTATTTAACTCGACATACATTTTACCATACTTTTCTTCCTGAGATTTAGCAAACTTTGTTGGTGAACCGAATTTTATTTCAAGCTCATTATTCTTTTCTTTTAATCTTGAAGTGATATCGATTTCATATCTTCTGAACATATTATCGAACTTGCCGATTGACTCGTTGTTCAACCGGGCTTCTGCAATAGTATCTAACCCGTCGAAAACAAGAATAACCGGTGACTCCTTTTCAAATTCATCCGGATAATCAAATACATTTCTATAAATCCAATCACTATCACTAATCCATCGCAACTCAAGTTCGTTATCTTCGTAAAACGGATCTTCAATTAGTCCTAATTTCAATAAATCTGTGTGGACTGTGCCGGGAACAACACACTTCTTCCATTTCTTAAATTGGATGTAACCGGTGATTTCATCGCCAATTTTAAAATGCCAGTTGTTATTTAGTTCTATTTTCTTCTTCATATTCAAAATTTATTTTTTTGTGCGATAACTTCCTGTAACTTACTCATCGCAAACTTGTTTTGTTCGATCTCAATTAACGAAAGTAAAGCTTCAATAGTAGATTCAGCCCCGGAATTTTTGTTAATCAAATTTTTAGATTCAATACCATCGTAGCAAATTCCGGTTGATGGAAAATACATCTGAGCATTCGCAATATTATTTCCGAAAAACCATGATGCTATTTCTCCAGCCATAATAGCATACGAAGAATCATTAGTTACGTTATATGCCTCTAAATAAGTATAAATCATTACTCTGAAGTTATACGCTATCTGCGGAAATTGTTTGAAATCTTCGGCATAAGATTCATTTCCCCTCTCAGCTACGGCAAAGCTGCTCAGGTAGTTTTTATTTTTAAGATATTTATAAAAGTATTTAATCTCTAAAAGCGCAACCGATAATAAGTTCTTTCTTTTTAAAACAGGCGAAGCTTTAAGCAGGGAATATGACTGAAGGTTACCATAGCCATGCCACAAATTTTCCCAGCTAAGGAAAGCATTGTACGGGAATTTTGTTGAATCTCCCTTTTGCATAATTAAAATACCATTACTCAAGATATTTATTAGTCCAGGTATAGTCCCATCGTTGCTAATTTTATAATAATTAAGCAGGGAAAGAATTATTATCGATGCTTGATCGCCTGCTGATTTATTAGGTAACCAGGTAAGCATTTGCTTTCCGTTCACCAACTTTATTACCCGTTCCGAAAGAATGATTTTTTTTAATTCTTTAACCGAACGTTCAAGCTGATTATAAATAATCAGTGCAAATTCTTTATCAACTGTTGAAAAATAATTGTAGCCCTCAGAGAGCGCCCACATAGCCCGCCAGCTCCACCAATCCGGTTTGTTTTTGCTGTTACGGTGTTCTTTATTTATTGAGTGATCATCAAAAATGAAATTGTAAAAGAAACCGTTATCAGATTGCATGTAAAGAATAAATTTAAGCAGCTTTCTCGCTTTTACTAAACTTGTTTCGTCGGCATAAATACTATAATATCTTAAATAAAAAACAGCAGCACGCGCTGCATCATCCACACAAGCTATGCCCTCATCCTCATCAGCCACCCAATTATAATCAGGATATTCGCTGTATATATGGATAATACCAACCGACTTATCCCCTATTATTATCTCTTCATAGAGTGAATCAAGGTGGGCAGTATTAACCAATGAACCCGCAAGTTTTTGCCGCTCCTGTTTATTACTGCTGCAATTAAGAAATAGTAAAAAAGCAGCAGCAATCAGAATAAATATTTTTATTTTGTCCATTAAAACAACATTCCCTTACCTGCACATTTCTAAAAGATAATTTAAACTTGTTTCAGCTAAACATATATTAGTATCAGCCCCTCCATAATAAATTTTTATTTCGCCGTCCGGTTCAACAATCCAACCATTTGTAAATACTACATTTCCAACATCACCAACTCTTTCATAATCAAATTCAGGTGAGAGAATCGGGTTTTCACATTTGCCTCTAATAATCCATGGTTTATCTTTATCTAAAAGCACTACCCCTACCTTATAAATCATCGAGCTTCCGAATGTTCTTACTCCATGATATAACATCAGCCAACCTTCGCTTGTTTTTACCGGCGGGGTAGAAGCCCCGATTTTATCAGACTCCCAGGTTCCTTGTTTCGGTTCCAATATACATTTGTAGCTGCCCCAATGAATTAAGTCATCACTCTTGCTAATCCAAATATCATTTCTATTACCTGCAGCCGGTCTATCAACTTTCCAATAATGCCCTTCAATTTTTTCGGGAAAGATAGCGCAATCTTTGTTAGAAGGTTCGGTAATTGGTCCGTGTATTTTAAATTTATTAAAGTCTTTTGTTTCTGCTAAAATTACTAACGGTTCATGTTTTGAGTATCCTGTATATGTTAAATAATATACATCGTTAATTCGAGTGATGCGCGGGTCTTCAATTCCCCATTCTACATATTCGTAACATTCTTTATGATCTTCCGGTGTTAAGCAAGGTTTACTATCGACTTTAAATTCATGTCCATTAGTACTCTTCGCCAACACAAAACCCGATCTTCCATTAGGCATTTCTACTCTACACAAAAGCAAATAATTATCATCAAACTTAACCGCACCGGGATTAAAGATGCCGTTAACTTTAAAAGGCACATTACTTTTTGAAAGGATAGGGTTCTTATCATATTTTATTATTTCTCTCGTTTTCATTTGCTAATTCTCTCTAAAAACTTTTACTCTTTCATCCCGGTAGAAGCCATACTCTGGATGAAGTATCTTTGGAAAAACAAATATGCCAGCACTATCGGTAACGCTAATACCATTGCAGAAGCAAGCTTAACTCCTAACTGGGATTCAGCACGCCCGCCGACTGCAAAAAGAGTTACTAATTGCGGCATTGTCATTAAGTCTTCATTTCTAATTACAATCAAGGGCCAAAGGACTTCGTTCCATGAAGCCATAAAAGTGATTATTCCAATTGTTACCAGAGCCGGTATTGAGTTTGGCCAGAGTATTCTGAAAATTATTCCCAATTCGCTGCATCCATCAATTCTTGCAGCGTCGATTAAATCCTGCGGAATACTTTTAAAATACTGCCGAAACATTATTATGCTTAGTGCATTCATTAAATAGGGAACAATTAAAGCTAAGTAAGTATCGACCCAGCCAAGCTTAACCATAATTATATATTGGGGGATTAAAGTTATCTGGAATGGCAAAGTCATCGTGAAGATTATTATGTAAAAAATTAAATTCCTTCCCCTGAACTGCAATCTTGATAACGCATAACCTACCATCGAGCCGAAGATAAGAACGCCCAAAGTTATTGTAGAAGCAACGAATACGCTGTTCAACAATGCCCGCCCTATAGGTATTTTATCAAACATTTGTCGATAACTATTTAATGAAACTGAAGATGGAATTAATGTAAGTTTACCGATTTCACTTTCGGGAACTAACGTAGCGGTGAGCATCCATAAAAACGGGTAAAGAAACATTAAAGCTCCGAAAACCAGCACTATATAAAAAATTGCTCTTTTCATTCTATTTAAACTTTTTAAACTTCTCTTTCAATAAATTTCTTTTGAACGATAACTACTCCAACAATTATGATTGCAAAGAATAAACCTAACGTTGCAGAGTAACCCATATGATAGTAGAAAAATCCCTGTTTATAGATATACAAAACAGCCGATAACGTACTGTTGAGAGGACCGCCCCCGGTCATAATGTATGGTTCGATGAACAATGAAAAACCTCCGATTGTAGATAAGATTACAACCATAAAGATTGTGGGGTTTATCATCGGAAGTGTAATTTTTGTAAATTTTTGCCAATGAGATGCTCCTTCTAAATCTGCAGCTTCGTAATAATACTTCGGTACGGTTTGAAGACCGACTAAAAATAAGACGATGTACAATCCAACATTTTTCCACGTTGCCATTATTGCAATAGAAGGCATAGCCAATTTCGGATTAACCAGCCATCCAACTTTTCCAAATCCTAAAAAAACAAGTATTCTATTTAGTAAGCCCGTATCAAAACCATAAAGCTGCTGCCATAATATTGTTACAACCACACCCGATACAACTACAGGCAGAAAGAAAGCCGCACGAAAGAATCCTCTCAAGCGTAGTTTTTGATTTAAAACCTCTGCAAGGAAAAGCGCTACAACTATTTGGAGCGGTATATGAATGACTAAAAAAACAAGAGTGTTCAGTACAGATTTTAAAAAAAGTTTATCCTGAAATAGCTGTATATAATTATTGAAGCCGGAATATTCCATCGGCGAGATAATATTCCACTTATGAAAAGTAAGGATAATTGAGAAGATCACCGGAAAAGCGATGAAGATAATAAAGTGAATTATATACGGTGATACTATCAAGTATGGTGTTATTTTCCGTTTCATTATGGCAGATACACCTTCATTTAAGAAATAGTAAATTTACCGCATGAGCAGCATCGTTAATAGCTTGTTCGGGAGTTTTTACACCATAAATCACACTCGCTTCATACTCCTGCGAAATCAAATCGAATACTTCCTTAAGTACGGGTGATGAATCGGTTCCCTTCACATATTTTGATTGTTTTGCAAAAGTTTTCATTTTTGGGTTGGCGTTGAAATACCCGGCAAACAGACTATCATTATACAAATTTTTCCTGCGGGGTAATTGAGAGGTTAACTCAAGTAATTTCAGATCGTTCTCTTTAGTAATCATAAACTTAATGAATTCCCACGCAGCTTGCGGATCCTTACAAGTATTAAAAATTACAATGTTCTTCGGGTCGCCATAAGTGTAAATCGGTCCTTTAAAATCATCAGGTACCGGTATGCTTGAAAAATCATATTCAAAACCTTCGGGTTTATATTTTTCGGCATGTACAATTTCCCAGGGACCGGTAAATCTCGTGGCTATAACTCCGGATAAGAATACATCCTGCCTTGCAGATAATCTTTCCCGTGCGAAGTATTGGTTACTATATAATTTTTGTAAAAAAGTAAAAACTTTTATAGCATATTCGTTATTGAATGCAGCTTTATTATCTTTGATTAATGGTGCTCCACCAGAGGCAGCCAGATATAACGGATAAAAATCAAAAAATCTTTGCCACCATGTAACTATCACTTCGGAGTAGCCAAACCATTGATCGACATAGCCGTCGTCATTGGTATCTTTTTTAAATAACGCTGCTGCCTTAAGATATTCATCATAAGTATGTGGCGGCTTATTTAATCCTAAATCTGAAATAATATTTTTATTATAGATCATCATTATCGGATTTATCTTCCATGGAATTTGATAAATATGCCCATCCTGTGATCTTATCTCTTCTATAACAGAACTATCACACCTCTCATATATAAATTTTGTAAACCCGTTAAGAGTATCAAAAGGGATTAGTGCTCCGGCTTGAGCATAGCCTTCAACATCGCCCTGCCACATATTCGAATAAATGTCAGGAGTTGTTTTGCCGACCACAGCAGCGAGAATAACCTCTTCGCTGGATTGCCCCTCAGGAACCGGCTGAAACTTAATTTGCGGTTTATCAGGGTTCTGTTCATTCCATTTGTTAACTGCATAACGCGCAAATTTAATTTCATACGAGTTATTCGAAGACCAGTATAAAAATTTGTTCTTTTTATCAATTTCATTTTTACAGGAAATAATTAAAACCAAAAAAAGTAAAATGGAAATTTGAAAATATTTTGTGCTGCTATTAAACAATGTTGAACATAAACTTATTATATGATTAAGAATATTTCATTCCCAACTCTTCCATTCAAAATCGATCGTTGGGTAAGCAGATCTTGGAATTAACCCGCCTTTTTTTACTGTATAAAAATCTATTGCTTTAGGATTGTTTTCGTCTGAAACCGGAATTTCTTCGAGTACATCTTCGTTGATACGAACACCATACTTTTTCTTTAATGTGTTTAGCTTATGAAATAACTTTCGATTGATTTCAGTATTTAATTCATCGTTGTTTAACTTTACATTTACACTATCCTTATTATCGATTGTAACTTCATCTTCCACCATTAAAACCGATTCCACAATTTCTTGTCTGACTGCACTGTAAACTATTTTATCCTTCCACCACCTGGCTTGTTTCCTAAACGATTCAGTCTTATTAAAATTCTTTTTGAAAGCTTCTTCCGTAAGAAGTTTATCTCTTAACATTCTCCAAATCAAATTTTCCAATGAGATTGAAAAGCTTCGTAAATCCTTTTTATTGAATTTTATATACTGGCTTCTATTCTTATACCAATTTAAAAACTCTTCCAATTTTACCGATCCATCATTCATCACAATTAAAATAGTTTTACCTATATTTTCCTTGGTTACTTTAAGTGAATCGAGAGCATGTTTCAAAGTTCCGGAAAGATTCCAGCGATCATACTTTTCTTCTGATAATAAATAAATTCCCAGGTACGATCTTAAAATATTAAAGCTTTCTCTTTTGATTACCGGGCTCTGTTCTAACAGCAGGTGAGAAACATATTCATCTGATAGTTTATCCATCTTTCTTTTCTTCAATGCACTAATAGATTCTGCTCTCAGCTTCATCAACTCTGTTTCATTAATAAGAATATTTCGCCTTACATTGTTGAGTCTTACTATGTACCATCCGTCACTCACCTTTATTGGTTCAGATGGTTTTCCAATTTGAAGTGTGTCTATAATTTTAGCAAGTTCAGGATTCTTTTTATCAAATTGATAACGGTTAATTTTCATGCTTCTGTCATTAACATATATCGAATCGTTGAATTGCAAATTGTATAAAGAATCAAAAGGTATTCCTCTATCAAGCGCTGCCCTGAGCTCGTTTAATTTATCTTCCGTTCCTGCATATAACCAGCTTAAATCCAACTCCAATTGTTTTTGAATCATCAATGTATCAATCTCTTCTTCAGATATTTTGACTTCACTTAAAATATCTTTTTTAAACATCTCTTCGGTTGCAATATCATTTTCGAAATCTTTTATAACCGAAGCGACATCTTCTCTTTCATCAAATTTTCTTTCATAGCCGTCGAGTGCGAGGAGTTTTTCATTCACCATATATTTCAGGTATCTACTTTTCGAATCGCTTCTTCTTTTAACGAAAGCCGGTCCGAATTCATAACTATAAAAAAATTCCTCTGCGGTAATATTTATCGGTCCGACTGATGCTACCACTTCATTGGAAATCGAACTTATGGAAGGTATCTGTGATTTTAAGCTATCCTGAAAAGGATATGATATGCTTAAAAAAAATATGGGAAGTAAAAATGAAAAAACATTCTTACGAATAATTCGAATATAATTTTTCAATTGGTAGAATTTCCCTAAAATTTAAATTCCAAAGAGAACATATGTACGTTTTGCAGTCGTCCAAAATTACGAAATGCATAATCAAACTGAACAATAGTATCGCTAAAAAGCATAGTTGAATTAACACCGATACCAAGTGAAAGACCACCTTCACCGTCTTTCAGGAAAAGAGAATTATAACCGCCCCTGAGAATAAAAAATTCCATGAAGGACAATTCACCTCCGACGTTTAAACTTTCATAATCATTATTAGGATGAATTGCATCTAATGTAACAGTAAATCTATAAGTATCATTCTGTATAACATTCGTCGATAAACCTAATCTGAAAATAAGCGGCAGATCCCAGGAGTTTAATTCTATATTTGTCGGGATTCTATCATTTGATCCTTCCTTGGTCTCATCGATCCTGATGAAGTATCTTGTATCGCGTCCGGCAAGTTTCATTTCGGTGCCAAAATTTGAAATTGATGCGCCGATAACCATCCCGCCGAGTATATCTGTTCTAAACAACGTTCCTGCATCTATTGCCCAGCCCTGGGATGTCATATGCCAGATCCTTTCCTGAATATACTTAATGGTAAACCCGATGGAAAATCTATCTGTTAAATTTCTTGCATAACTTAAACCTATGGAAATATCACCGGCACTAAATAATTCACCGGTGCCCTCAGGTTTTTCAATTGTTCTAACTTTCATATCATCCATCGAAAGAGATGTAAAGCTGAGACCAAAAGTACCGAAATCTCCGAGTGGCAGAACCAAACCCGCAAAATTGAATTTTGTATCAGCAATCCAATTCATATAAGACAGATGCAAATCATACTTACCGATTGTTGAAATGCCTCCCACATTCCAGTAGAGTGACGAAGCATCGTTTGCCAAACTAACGAATGCACCTCCCATTCCTACGGCTGCACCTCCTACAGGTATTTCTAAAAAGGTTGCTGCAGTAGTGCCAACTTTAGAAACATCATCGCTTTGTCCCATTAAATTTAATGGTACCAATAAAATCAGGAATATTTTTACAATGAGTTTTGAAATCATTTTTACCTCAAAGGTATTAACTTTTCTATTAAACCGTTTATTTTATTATTGCAAATCGTCCTATTTTTTCGCCAATACCCGGTGCTTCAATGTGGTAAACATACATTCCATAAGCTATATCCATCCCATCTTTTGAAACTAAATTCCATGGTTCCTGCCCGTCCGAAATCGTACTATTATGTTCTAAAGTTTGAACTAACTTTCCGCTGATCGAATAAATTCTTATTGTACATTCGTTAGGCAGATGAATGAAATAAATCCTTCGCTCACCCCGTCCAACAGAATTACTCATTGGTTCCCAGGATGCTGCTCCTACATACGGATTCGGTACGACAGCAACATTATCAAGCTCGGATTTAGCTTTAGATAGATCAAATGCCTGACCTTCACTAATAAATTCAAAATACTCTCCGGTTCTAAAAGGTTTAGAGGTAACAATTTTATAAATGTCGCCTTCCTGCGGTGGTATCTGATTATCTTCTGCAATGGCAGTATCTTTTACAAGTGTCATAGACCAACCAATTCGTACATCAGAAAAAGACTCGGCGGGTTTACCTGCAGAATCTCCGAATACAAAAAAGATTGCATCCCCGTCATCAAAAAGTTCGTTGTCGTTTTCATCTCTGAATATAAATTGAAAGTGGTCTATGTCTTCCGTTGTATTTTTTATAATTATGTTCGATTGAACGGGATCACTAAAACCGGTTGAAGGAAACGACATATCACCTTCACCGGAAGCTGTAAATAAAATTTCAAAATCAGCAGGGTAATCCACCCGTTTACTATTATAAGCAGGGGCAAATCTGGAATCGAATCCTATCTGGACTATGTAATTGCTATTCCCCTCCTTCCACTTTGTTTCATCCCTGTTAACAGTAACATTCAAATCACTTTGAATATCCACAGAAAAACCATCGGTTACAGTTGTTTGGTCGTCTTTCCCCTGTATTTTTTTTAAGTAAATTAAAGTATCATTTTCGGTATAATCAATCAATGAATAATACGGATTAGAATTATTATGGTAGTTCGATGAATCCTCAAACTCCAATCTATAAGTATGTAATTTTTGAACCGAATCGGGATCCAGAATAGTAACAGAAACTTTCCCGGTACCCGGTCCGGTACCAAAAAAGTTTTTTATTTCAGGTGAGATATATCCGGCAGCAGGTGCTCTTGGCGTTACTACCGCAGTATTTATATCGGGTGTAACATTTCCATTTATATCAATTTTTAAAATACTTGTGGTTTCTGCCGGCGGTATTCCCTGTATCTCCCCTTCAATTGTTTGAGTAACATAACCCTGATCGTATGCAACAACCGCATAGTAGTAAGTTTGCCCGTTTTCAACCGTTGTATCGACATAAGAATGTTTAAGCCCGCTATCGGTTCCCAGGTTGTACATAGCACCGTTAACATCAATTGGATGCAAGCCGTAAATTCCATCTAATAAATCGAACTGCGCAATCGGTTTCCTGAAAGTCGGCTTACCATAAGCATCGGTAATGATTTTATCTTCTAAAAATGCCGCTTCGGTTGAACGAAAAATTTTATAACCTTCGAAGTTAAATTTTTGATAAAACGCATCGAACGTAAATTCGGCTCTATCATCCCAATATAGGGTTACTTTACGATCGCCAGGAATTACTTTAATAATCGGCTTATCGGGAGGCTTGGCAAATCTGTAATTGGCATTGTAAATTTGCTGGACTGTTTTCTTTCTTCTGAAAATATCATCCTGGTCAATGCCGAAGATTAATCCCATCGAGAATCTTTGAGTCTCCCCTGTTTCCTGCTGGGTACCGGTAATATTCGAATAAGTATATCTGCCGAACATGTGAAACAGATAACTCGAGAAATAATTAGCAAGATTAACACCGATAAGCTGCTGACCATGAGGTGCCGGTAAACTGGAAAGGACTTCCCAGTTCTCTGCATCATTTAAAAGTTCATAGGTATGTACGGCAAAGATTTTAAATCCTGTTAAACCTAACTGATCGGATTCATCTTTATCCAATATTCCAAAATTCGGCTCTCCCTGGTCCGGGATACCATTAGCTTCTGTCCCATTGGGATCCGGTCCTGTGTAGTCCTCATCAAATGGTCCGATACCATCAGTACCCACATCATCATTAAGCGGTTCTCCCTCGTCCCATCGACCATTTTCATCGACATCCAAATAAATTCGCCAATTTGCATTTTCATCTGCATCCCAGTGAGGTTTCCATGAGTAACCATAAAACTCTTTAAAGTTTACTGTGTCCTGAAACGGATCGAGTAGAAACGGATCGAGGTTGGGATCAGAAATAAAAACATTTGGATCATTGTCTCTCCGCTCATCGGTTAATCCATCCGAATCATTATCTTTTCTGTCATCCTGAAGACCGGGGCTTTCAAGAAATGCATAGGCAGCTAAACCAACCGGGCTCCAATTGCCCGGGCTGCCAAATGGTACGGTTGACCAGGCATAGGAAATATCCAATAATTCATTATAGTCTCCGCCATTATTTGATGAATTATCGTGTCCGCCAATTCCCCAGTCAATATATTGTGCAAACAGAACCGATTCATAATCTGTCGTACCCATATTAGTAATATTATAAAGCCAGAATATAACATCCTCTGCCAAAACCTGAGACCACTGAAATCCCCTCGTTTTAACCTGCATTCCAAGTCCACCGCGCTCCGGGTCTTCCGCATCGGGATAGAAGTTGTTACTTGCCATATACTCTCTATCTTCATTATCATCAAAAACAAAATAAGTTTCTAAATCGGCATTCATAACTCCCTTACCAAAAAATCCATTCCATATTCTATCCCAATCAGATAATCTATCGGGCCAATGCGCTGGCCAGGTATCAAAATCGTCACTTCGTGCCGGGCTTGAATTATAAGGATTATCGTAACCGGGTAAAGCCCACCAGCCGTAAGTAACACCTGTTGCAGGATCGTGCCGTGTAAATTCATAATAATTCGTTTCAAGAGGATGAATAAGGTTTCCGTTCGGGTCCTGAGTTTCTGCCTGAACAATTATTGCAACACCGTCAACATAAGTGTGATTCGTACCCTTGGGCCATACTCCGCTTCTGCCCGGTTCATTAAGCCAGTCTGCAACCTCTCCAAAATTATAATAAACAGTAGAAACAAGGTTTCCATCCATAAAACCTTTCTTTGTATTATTATGATTTCCTTTGTTTTTATCCACCAGACTCTGTGCTGCAGCCTCGAATGACAACATAAAAAAGCATACGGTTAGAATTTGAAGTAAAAATGATTTGGTAATTAAGTTGGGTCTCAAATTAAAATCTCCGGGATTCTTTAAATTTATAATTCTAATGATGCACCCAGCACAATTTGTCTGGGCGAGGAATAAAAATCAGGTCTCGTAAAAAATTCTTTTAAAGTATTTACACCGCGAGGCGCTGTTTGTGCTCTTGTAAGTTCTAAAGTATATCCTGCTCTTCCCGTATCTGAAAATACTTCAAGTTCATTAGCATTATCGAGAAGATTATATACTTTTAAGAATACTGAAAATTGTTGATTGTATATTGTAAAAAACTTCGTTAGAAAAAGATCCATATTAAAAATTGATGGTCTGTTATCACTATTTTCCAAACCTGTTCTTTGATTCTGAATTGAGGGCGTATATGGTAAACCGGTCCCCCATCTGCCAATTGTACTAATTATATAATCTCCGGGAACACCGGCAGTAACAGTAAAATTAAGAGAATGCGTTCTATCCCAATCCAGCGGAACAAGTTGTTTGTTCACTTCAATTGGCGGGTTGGCTTGTGCCTTGTCAAACGCATCATTCGGATCGGATGCATTTCCTTTCGCATCCTGATAAGTATAATCTATTGTGGCGCTAAAACCATTACTAAATCTTTTCTCAAATGAGAGTGTAATTCCTTTTACAGAACCGTAATCTATGTTTATTAGCTTACTAAATTTTCTGAATTCATTTTTAATATGTATCTCGCTTCCAAGCAAATTTCTAATATCCTTAAGATAACCGGTAATCGTTACACCATAATCATCAAAGAGCTGCTGCTGTAATCCTATTTCGTACATAACGGTCATCTGGGGTTTTAAGTCTGTATTCCCAATAGTATTACCGATGTTTGCCGGGAAATCACCGGTTAACGGTACTCTGAAATTAGGGTTCCTATATAAATACTCAAAAGGAGGAATCTGAAAAAAGTGCCCGTAAGAAATATGGATTACTCCTTTATCCGTTATCGGATATGATATACCCAACCGGGGACTGAATTGATATTTAGCACTTGCAACTCCAAGCAGTGAATCCGGAAACGGGGGCATGAGTTCATCCAGAACTGCAATATTGTTTGGATTTAAAATATACTTTCCGTCCGGCTGAAAATAATCAAATCTTAACCCAACATTTACAATCAGATAGTCTAACTCAATTTTATCCTGAACATACGCTGCCGCCTGATACGGATTTGCATTATAAATATTATTATTGAATGAGCCGGGGGCTGGTATGTACGGTTTAAATCCTGTAGATGCATCAATAACAATTTGAAAATCTTTATACTCGACATTATGATATTTGAATTCTATACCGGTTTTAATCTGATGTTGCTGAGATAATTGAGTTGTTAAATCAATTTTCGCTGTGTATGTATTTGTTGTATGATAAAAGTGCCAGTTCTCAGTTCCGCCTGTTAGGAATGCATTACCACTAACGTCTTTTTTTCTCGCCGGGTTAACATATCTCGGGTCCAACGGATTTTTATAAACATACTGGCTGTAATCCGATATAAACGCCGAAGCCAACAAGTTGAGGAACGTTGAATTACTGAATACGTGCGTGTACTGAGCACTTAATAAGTAACTTTTGTTAAATTTTTTATAATCACCATCGGGATTGAGTTTGTATAAATGATTATAAGATCTGAACTTCTGATCTAAATACAATCCATTAAGAACAATGCCCCTGCCGGTACCAACCTTTATCTCAAGCTTTGCCTGCAAGGAAAGCCTATCATTAAAAGCCATTGGTATAAATGCTTTATCACCCGTGGCACCTATAAACCAGTCTGCCGGATTATTTGCAGAGAAATCAGATGAATCGGAAGGATTAAAAATTCTTTGCCCGTATATATAACCTTCATCACGAAAATATCTTCCCGATATAAAGAATTTGAATAAGTCGCCTACTCCCGGTACCGGGCCTGAGAATGTCCCTTGCAGGTTATATACACCTGTTGGAGATATGCTGCCGATATTATCAAAGATATCTTTTCTATTTGAAACATAATCCCCCGAATATCCGGAAAAATTAAAATCATAACTGTCCTCTGCTAATTTCGTTATTTGGTTAACGACTCCGGACAAAGCATCGCCGTATTCTGCATTAAATGTACCGGTTATTACCTGAACTTCCGCAATGCTATTCACTTCTGCCTGCATCGACGGCAACCCGGTAAACACATCATTGGTAGAAACACCGTCAACCAGGTATTGAACTTCACCCAAGCGTCCACCTCTGAAGTGACCATTTACAACTCCTGCCTGTAAATTAACAACAGCTTGTACATCCTCAAGAGGAAGCATATTTATATCATCACCACTAATGTTAGACTGTGTAGAAGTTAAATCCTTTTGAACTATAGGACGCGTTGCAACAATAACCACATCACTCATTTCAACAGCCTCTTCATGCAATTTAAAATCTAAGCTTGTTGTCTGGTCAACCGAAACTTTTACATTTTGAGTAATTATAGAATTATATCCAACAAGCGATGCTTTAACCTGATACTTCCCCGGCGGGATGTTTATGATAAAATAATTACCATTAAAATCGGTGGCTGCTCCTAATGTAGTTCCCATAATTATTACATTTGCACCAATTAGCGGTTCACCGGTTGTTGCATCAATCACCTTTCCGGCAATTTTTCCCGTTGTTCCGGCTATAGAATTAGCACTAATGATGAATAACAATGATAGGACTGTTAATATGAGCTTAAATGTATGATTCTTTAACATAGCCAAAGGGATAAAATGTTACTACTTATAATACAAAGAATTAATAAAATATATTTCAAAAAATAAAGCCGGGATACTACAATCTTTAAGCATCCCGGCAAATCCAGCATTAATTTATTTCAATAGTATCATTTTCTTCGACTGGATATAATTTCCCGCAATAATTCGATATATATATATACCGGTTGCGACTTTTGATCCATAATTATTATCTGCATTCCATACTACATTATAATAACCCGGTGATTTTTCCTCACTCACAAGTGTTTTTACTTCCCGTCCAACTATGTCATATATCTTTATTAACACATAGGATTGCTGAGGAATAGAGTAGTTTATTATAGTAGATGGATTAAATGGATTAGGATAATTTTGAGATACTTCAAATACCGCAGGAATAAAACTGTCATTTTCAACATCAGTTACAGTAACCGGACGAACTTCAAGATCATCCCAGTAAATAGTTCCTGTAAACCTCGAATATACGTGTAATCTTACTGACATTGCTACTGCTTCCGGATCATCAGGTACCGGTACATCAATAGAGTACCCTATCCAGTCAAACTCTGTTACTGCTGGAAGTACAAACTGCACATCTTGTGGGTAACCATCTATCGAATTCCATCCGTCATTATTCCCTACTCCCTTCCAGAATCCATACGTGAATCCTACTGCCCACGTCTCAGGCCATAATGCTGCTGAATCGGGTACAAGGTCGCTTGCTTTTAACCATACACTAACTCTCATTACAACCTTTGTACCACCACCTCTTATTAATCCCGCTCCATTCAACATCATCATTCTCTTGGTACCTACAAATGCATCGTGCGGCTCCCTGGTAAACGGCAGGTCAAACTTTAATGAATGTGTTCCCGAATGGGCTTCATCTGTAGTTACTGTCGTGTTCTCAAAACCATTCGTTATCTCTCCGTCATTTCCTCCTATCGGAGGTAACCAGTATATCCAGCCAGTAGGCACTCCTACCGCCGTATTCCAATCCTGTCCTGCCCACGCTCCCCCTCTTCCGTACAACATAAAGTCATCTGCCCATACAGTGCCCGTTGCATCCTTGCCGCCTATAAACTTTATTATTGTTGTCCACGAATCTTCCGGCAGTATTGTCGCTCCTACTCCGTTCGTGTCTGCATAAAACTCTCCGCTGCTCGCTGTGTTCTGATCTATATCCATTACCGTCTCGCCTATCAACGCTCCGGATGAATCATAAAATGTGTAGCTTATTTTCCATTTCTCATCCTCTGTTTGAGGATCTGTGTTCACTCCTTCTGTCCTTACCCAAGCTCCTATCTTTATATCCACATCTTTATAGTGCTGTGGTGACCAGAAGTCTGCCATATTCTCTGACTCCCATACTGCTGCTTCTGTTGTTGCTCCTTTTGTTATTTTCAAAGATTTGCCCATCGAACGGGATTGATCTGTCGCCCATTCAAGTGTCGATCCCGACGGTTCAGTTCCTTTCATCCAATAACTCGGCATATCTCCTTCAAATCCGCCAATCGAACTAATCTGGGCAGCAACATTAGAAGCAAAAGCCAGAATAAACAGAAGTATTGGCAACGTTCCCCAAAAAGATTTCTGAATAAGTACTCTGATCATATTTCCTCCGTTATAAGGTTAATAAATAATGTTTTTTCTCTCAGTAAAAGATCAGTATCTAAACTCAAAAAAAGATTACGCATTATTGCTTTCCGGTACTCACATATAATAAAAAACAGTTGTGTCTGCATCAGGTTATTATTTAAATGTGGGAATTCCGCTAACATTTCTCACAATTATTTAGTTAATCAATAATTCAGTAGATTCGAATTCCCACACCGATCGCTCCATAAACAATATCATGCATATTTTATTATAACGACAGATAGAATTCATGAAAATAATTATCTATTTTTTAATAGCCCTTGTCGATTCTCTAATAATTAATTCAACCTGAACAACCGTACTTTTAGTTGAATTACTTTTATTATTTAAAATATCGAGTAGAAGTCGAACAGCTTCGGTACCCATTTCAACTTTTGGAACTCTAATGGTAGTCAATGGAGGGTCGATTAAAAGGTCTGCTTCAACATCATCAAATCCCACTAAAGAAACATCATCAGGAATTTTATACCCATTATCTTTAATGTATTGCATTACACCGACTGCCGTGGCGTTATTAGATGCGAATATAGCGGTAACATCTTTTCTATTATTAAACAAACGCCCGGCAGATTTGTACCCGTTCTGCCTTGAAAGATATTCATCGTTAGTTACAATTAATCCATCACCGTTTCTTATGTTCGCTTTTTCAAGTGCAAGATTATAACCCCGAAGTCTTTCCATAATACTTGGATGCGATATTTCACCACCGATAAAAGCAATGTTTTTATGACCTGCATTGATAAGGTGTTCGGTTGCTAACATTCCTCCTTTAATATTATTAATAAGGACATTAGGATAACCACCATCAGGTGGGATAAAATCGATAAGGACAATTGGTCTTTTGTATTTTAGAAGTGAATCGATAAATGTAGTAGGAACCTTTCCAGCAATTATTATCCCGTCAAAGTTTCTTTCCAGAATAAATCTCGGCAAGGGATCCCCCTCCTTAAAGGAAGAATCTATTGTTGCGAGCAACACATAATAATCTTTCTCTCTCGCTTCAAATTCTGCCCCAAGAAAAACTCTTGTATAAAAAGGTTCAGTACGTAGGAAACGTTCTTCTGTTATAATAAATCCGATGTTACCGGTTTGGTGTGAAACTAAACCGCGTGCTGATCTGGAAGGATGATAATTAAGTTCTTTTATAGCCCTCAAAACTTTTTTACGAGTTTTCGTAGATATACGCTCGTTGTTATGTATCACTAAAGATACAGTAGCTATAGATACATTCGCTGCCTTGGCAACATCTTTTATTGTTGGACGCATAATATTAGTTAAACGTTTAACTAAAAATAGCATATTTATATATTCAAGTCAAGCTTTCCTTAATATTCTTAAGATTTAATTTTAAATACTTCATTTTACAGCTATTATCGCATTATTATTATAATATCTTTTGGTGGTTTTGTAAATTAAATAGTTAAACGTTTAACACTATTCGTGTTTTTAATAAAAATAACAGGAGCAGTAACTTGTATTGTATAAGTAAATTCCAACATCGTTAGCACTATATTAATAAGGGAATATTTTATATTTGTTTGGCTGCATTTAGAAATTTCTTACGATAGAATTACCGCCAAACTAATACCATAAGAATCTTTTATATAAATTTTCTATATTATATTCTTTTATTAGTATAAAAATCCGGAGATGGAAATGCACAGCAGAATCAACAAAATTGTTTTATTATTTTTATTAATAATTTTTTCTTCACAGATTCCCGCACAAGATGCTTCATACGTTAAAGAAAATTATGTTAAGCATGAATACCGGGTAACTATGCGTGACGGTGTTAAACTTTTCACTTCGGTCTATATCCCCAAGGATTCATCTCAAACCTACCCTATACTTATGACGAGAACACCATACAGTGCAGCACCCTATGGCGAAGACAAGTACAGAAGAATTCCCAAACACCTGGCTGAAGAGAAGTTTATATTCGTTATACAGGATGTACGCGGTAAGTTTATGTCCGAAGGTGAATTTGTAAATATGCGTCCTTACATTCCCGATAAAAATGATGAACAAGTAGATGAAGCAAGCGATAGTTATGATACTATAGAGTGGTTGATTAATAATATACCACACAATAACGGTAATGTTGGAATATTCGGAATATCATATCCCGGTTTTTATTCTGCGATGTCATTAAACGATTCCCATCCGAATCTGAAAGCAGTTTCTCCGCAAGCCCCTATTGCAGATTGGTTTGTTAGAGATGACATGCATCACAACGGTGCTTTTACACTTTCACTTTCTTATGTCTTCTTTTCTGTTTTCGGT
>BDSV01000181.1 GCA_002898075.1 bacterium BMS3Abin03 | reverse complement strand
ATGATCTTCTTTTCTGAAAGAGTTGTGATATCTTCATCAAATATTTTTTTAATCCTGCTTGAAATGCATCCTGCACAAGGTTTATGACGCGGCATCTTTAACTTTTCCAGCCCGAGCACGTTATGTCCTTTTTGTGCAAGATAATATGCCGCTGTACTTCCGGCAGGTCCCAATCCGATAATAATTACATCATACATACTGACTCCTAAATTAAAGTTGAATTAACGACTTTCTCATCTGTAAATGCTCTCGATTTTTTCCGCATCCCACCAGCCGTCCACATAAGATTCGCCGATGCCAAGTTCCCCTTCTGAAATAACTCTTTTGAAAAATTCCTTATTGTGAACTTGAATATCCCAAGGTGCACTGCCGTTAATTTTCATACCGGCAAGTTCTAATATTTCTTCTGTTATTTTTTGATAATCGACACCCATACTTTCCTACTCTAATTTTACTTTTTTATTTTCCGCGAGGCAGTTCTGAATAAAAAGTCTATCGTAATACCTTAACTATTATTTTATTTATCCATTAATTCAATTTTCATTTTGTTTGCTCTCAAGTGATTCGACTTGTTTTTTGCGAAAGCGCCTGAGAAAAATGAATAAACCGCCGCTCATAGCTATTAAAAACAACCACCACTGATAATAAAAAGGTATTCCTCCCTCGACTATAAAACGGGTTTGCCATGTGAAAGTAAGCAGAATAAGTGCAGCACAAATAAATTCACCTATCCATTCTGATTTTTTTAAAATATTCGTTTCAAAACGTTGAGGATAATTTAGAATTAATATAGCAGCGAAGATTAATCCCGCACTAACAATTACCGGAACCAACCACGGCGCAATCCAGGGTACGGGAATAAGAAAGAGAATATCCCAGTCGAACATCCCTTCCGGCCAATTGAGAAAAATTTTCAACCAGAAATAATAAAAGATATCCCACACTCCGAAGGTAAAAATAAACAGCGCAAATTTTTCTTTGAACGGCTTGAAAGACATTTGGGCAACAATCCACAGCATTACCAGAGTGGCTGCTTCCCGTCCAATTTCAATAATAACAATGTGCATAGGAAGTATTTTAATCGGGAAATAAAATCCATTAGGATAATAATTCTGCCGAAGATAAACAACAATTGCCGATTCTAAGTAAGCCATTGCAATACCAAAGACAAGGTATGTAATAATCATGGGTTTAATGCCCGATGATTGTTTATCCAATATTAATTAACCTCCGTTTTTTTCATTTTTTTTTATTTAATATAACTTAAGTTAACCGTTTGTTCTAAAAAATGTTTGCCGAAAGGCATCCCTTATTAACTGTTTTAACAGTTTTTTAAATTTAAGCGGACAACTTTGAGTAAGCTCAACAGAGACAGATTACGTCTGTTCCTTTATTCCTTCTAACTTGGTTCTCTTGAGTAAGAGTGCGTTTAATGCAACAATCAAAGAAGAGCCGGACATAGAAACCGCTGCGGCTTCAGGACGCAATATCAGTCCCAACGAGGGATAAAACACTCCTGCTGCAATAGGGAAAGCAATGGTATTATAACCTGTAGCCCACCAAAGATTTTGATGCATTTTACGCAATGTAGCCCGGCTTAAATTTATGGTTCCAATCACATCAAACGGATCGGATTTCATTAACACTACATCAGCAGTTTCCATCGCAACATCACTGCCTGCTCCAATAGCAATACCAACATCGGCTTGAGCAAGAGCCGGAGCATCGTTAATACCGTCTCCAACCATTGCCACAAGTTTTCCCTGTGATTGCAGTTCCTTTACCTTATCGGCTTTCTGACCGGGAAGCACTTCAGCAAAAACAGTTTTTATTCCAAGTTCCCCTGCAATACGTTCCGCTGTTGCACGATTATCGCCTGTAAGCATTGCTACTTGCACACCCATCTCGTTCAACTTTTCTACTGCAAATTTTGCATTTGTGCGTACTGCATCTGCGATTGCAATCAGACCTGCAAATTTTCCATCGAATGCTGCGTAAATAACTGTTCTGCCTGCACCTTCAAGTAAAGCAGCAGTCTCTTCGAAATCATCCATAGAAATTTGGTTATCACGCATTAACTTTCTGTTGCCGATAAGTAAAGTTTTTCCTTCTACCACCGATTTCATACCATGACCCGGGATTGCATTGAAGTTAGACGTTGCTACAAGATTAAGTTTCTTAGCTTTTGCTTTATCTACAACCGCCTGTGCCAAGGGATGCTCTGAAGATCGTTCGGCTGAAGCTACAAACTTTAGAAATTCATCTTCATTTAATTCTTTACTTGCAGTTTTTATTTCTACTACCTGTGGCTTTCCTTCTGTAAGCGTACCGGTTTTATCAAAAATGATAGCTTTAAGCTTTGCTGCTTGCTCAAGTGCAGTGGCATTTTTATAAAGAATACCATTCTGAGCACCGAGACCGGTGGCAACCATAATGGCTGTAGGTGTCGCTAAACCCAAAGCATCGGGACATGCAATAACAACTACCGTAATCGCCAGTGTGAGCGCCCAAATAGTAATATTAGTTTCCGCAGGAATAATAGAACCGCCAAGGTAGAGCCAACCGAAGAAAGTTGCTAATCCAAAAATTATAGCCGCGGCAACTAACCACTGAGCCGCTCTGTCAGCTAACCTTTGAGAAGGCGCTTTGGAATTCTGTGCCGCCTGAACCAGTTTAACTATTTGCGAAAGCGCTGTATCGGCACCCACTTTTGTAGCTTTAAACTTGAAAGTACCTGTTTTATTTATAGTAGCGCCCACTACCTTTGCTCCCACATTTTTTTTAACGGGTAAGCTTTCACCTGTAATCATAGATTCATCCACACTGGATTCACCTTCAAATACTACTCCATCTACGGGAATCTTATTGCCCGGTCGGATAAGCACAATATCGCCTTCAACTACTTCCGATGTTGCTATTTCAACTTGCTCTCCGTTGCGAATTACAATAGCTTTCGGAGGAGTCAAATTCATCAAAGCTTGTATTGCATTCGAAGCGCCGGAACGTGCCCGCATTTCCATCCAATGTCCGAACAATACGAAAGTAAGTAATAATACCGCTGCTTCATAAAATACTTCGCCTTCAAAGAAAAATGTAGCTGCCACACTAAACAGGTAGCCCGCAAGAACCGAAAGAGTAACGAGTACCGCCATGTTCAGAATACCGTTTTTCAAACCCCTCCAGGCACCTGTATAGAATACCCATCCGCCATACATAACTGCAGGTGTAGCCAAAAGAAAAGATAAAAACGCATTAGAAATTCCAAACGGTAAAGGAAGTTGAATATTGAAGTAATCTGTAAACAGAGGCGAATAAAGAAATACCGGTATAGCCAAAATAAACGTAACCCAAAAGCGGTTACTCATATCTTTTACCATACCTTCCATACTCATACCTGCGCCGTGCCCCATTTCATGACTCATTTCTGCTGTGTCTCCAGCCATTTTGTGACCGGCATGTTCTTCCTGCGTATGCATATCATGATCATCTGCTTTGGCGGAAGGTTTTCCGGGTTCTTCATGCTTGTGCATCTCATGTCCGGAATGGCCTGCATGCGTTGATTTTGGTGGGTCTCCGGGTTTGCATAGATTCTCCGGTAAAGATTCGCCGGTACAGTGATAACCGCATTTCCCTACGAGTTCTTTAATTTCGGCTAATGAGATGATTGATTCATCATAGTGTACTGTAGCGGTGCAATTCAGATAATTTGCATCGACGTGTTGAATGCCCGGATGTTTGAGCATCTTTTTTTCTATGCCTCTGCCATCGCCTACACTCATCATTCCGTGTATGCATAATATAATTTCTTTCATTGAAATGTCTCCCTTATTTATTTAATGTTTTGCGGTTAATATTTTTTTTAACAAGAAGTATGAATATTAAAAAACATTAACACTGAATAATACACCGACAAGATCAAATGCATTACTTTTTTTATTTAGTTAGAAAATCTTTCCTGATGCCCATTGCTCCGTCAGTAATCCGGATAGAATCTTTCCCATTTTTTATTGCACCTATTAGTGCACGAATTGCATCAATACTTTCGGGAACCACGATTGCCTCATTATACACTTGATAAGTGTAATAAGCTTCGTTACCGTTGACGGTTAATACATCTTCCCATAAAGCAACTTCCCACATATCGCCGCGCGGACGTCCAAGGTCCTTCATCAATTCAATTGTACTGTTAAGTGCTACAATTCCATCGCTCATTCTGATAAACGATATGCGCGGTGCTGCTCTGAATGCTTCCAAAACTTCTTCCCGGCTGGCTTTACGTGTAAGCTCAACAACCCAATAATGGTTGTGAGTTTGTGTGTGTGATGCTTTAGCAGCTAAAGTTATTACATCCAATTCGGGTACTACTGTTTGTGCATCGGGGCCCTGGTGGCTGGGAATATGCGGTTCGGGTACTACCGTATTCATAATTCCGCTATGATCTGATTCCCATGGATCTGTGGCGCGTCTAATCAATACGCCGCGTGCCTTTTTTAGTAACCCGCTATTACGAAGTGCAGTAAGCGTACGTACAGTACTGGTGGTATTACAGGAGACTACCCGCGTTGCATCAAGTCCCAAAGCAGTTTCATAATTTGCCTGTGCAACAAAAGAGTGCCCTGTGAGATCATGCTTTTCGCCGCCTTGATAAATTGACTTTATACCGGCTTTTCTATAAAGCTCAAGATTTTTGGCACCAATCCCTTTTGGTGTACAATCGACTATTACATCTATTTGCATTAGAAGATCATCCAGAGTGCCGGCAACCGGTATGCCTGAATTCTGCATTTCCTTCGATTTATCGATAATCGAAGCATAGATAGGTAAACCCAGCACTACCCCGGCTTTTACACGGTAGTCGCTCACTACATCAGAAACGCCCACAAGTTCCATATCGGGTTGAAGTCTTACAGCATCTGCAACACGCTTTCCGATAATCCCGTAACCATTTACTCCTACTTTAATTTTCTTATCTGACATAATTTTTATCTCCTCTTTCGAAATCTATTATTATTGTTATACATTATAAAATATTTAATTTGTTTTTGCACCCCACCTTTTGTAAAGAAAATTATAAATAGGAACAAAAACTAATCCTGCATAAACACCATACAGAAAACTTTCAAAAAGCCCAAGGAAAAATCCCCACCAGGTAAGCCACTTGAAAGCCGGAAGCACAGATTCTAAAAATGTATGCATGTGAATACTCTCCGGTAACAGCAGCCCATAAAGAATGCAAAAAAGAAAACTAATTGCCGTAAAAAGTCCCAGAGACCATGTTACAATTTTTATGTTTAACATAACAAAGCTCCTTCTTTAGTTATAATCGTATAAGTTAATGATGCTTATGCCCGGAATCCGGGGTTTGGCTTTTTGGTTGTTGATCTTTGTCTTCGTAATCATCCTGTTTTCCATGTTTTCCGTGCATACCATGACCTCCATGCCCACCGTGACCAAACAGATGCATAGCAATAAAAACAATACCTACCAACACCCAGAACCAATTTTCAGCCAGCCAATCCATTTTATAATCCTCCGAACTAATTTAATTTATTTCTTATCTGATTTCCAAAGGATGTGCCATTGTTAAATGCTTTTATTTTGCCCTGATTTGAGTAAATACATAATGGCAGAATTATGAATAATTAAATTATTTAACAGTTTATTAAAAAACTGAAATATAGGAAAAGGGTTTAGTGAATTATATTATTTGATTGTTCTTATGGTAAATGAAGATTTTCAATTAACCCTGTTAGAGGTGGAACGTTTGTAAAACGAATAATATTAAAAATACAGAACCCCGGCAGGAGTGATATTTTCTATGGCTTGTCAGAAAATATTTCATTAATAAATAATGAAACGGATCTAAAATAATTAATTTGGAGGGAATCGAATCAGATATTTAAATAAAAAAAATCTTGTTAAATGTACTTTTTAAAGCAGGTTCATTTATTAAAATATAATTACAATAATTTGATCGTGAAAATTAACCATTCGGGCATATTCTTATCTTCTTTATTTATTAATAATTTATTTCCGAAGCATGTGCATGTTTACCATGCCTGCACCAGACACAATCACAATGCTCATGCATACATTGTTTATCAATCAAGCGTGAATGATACCATCTCTTTGCTATTTTAAAAATAATCTTTTTACTGAAAGAAGTGTTATAATGCTTTCGCAGAGGTGGAATTACATCTTCCATTTTTGTCAGTTGGTTTAAAATGTAAGAATAACCCGGGTTATAGAGATGAGCGAACAACCACCGGTTTGCAAGTGAAGTCCGGAATTTTGACATCATATTTTGTTCATACAATTTTCTATACGAAGTACCATCGATAATACTTTGGGCTGCGAGGTAACCCGAGAGCATAGCATACTTAATTCCAAATCCCCACAAAGCATCCTGAAAACCGGCATTCTCGCCTATATATAAAATTCTATCATCCTTCGATATTACCGGTTCGTTGAAGAAATTAACAAAGCCGCCAAATTCTTTTTCTTCGTGAATATCGATATCAACCGTTTTCAATAATATTTTCAATGCTTTTTCATAATAGAGTTTCTCATTCTTAAAATCTTCAAACATACAGGTAGCAAACGTTGCCTTGCCGTTATTTACAAGAAGATAGGAATAAGCTTTTGGTGCTATTCTATTATCGAGATAACCTACAAAAACATCCTTATGCGAAGTTTTGAATATTAAACCCTTAGCAATTGCATCTGCTGCTTTAGGACCCGTACCAACAATGGCTCTCCCCGTTGGAATAGATTCTAATTTTTCTCCCCAACGTATTTTTACGCCCGCTTCTTCTGCCTGTGCTTTTAAGCCCTGGTCTAAAGAATGATGACCGGAACCTCGCTCGATCAAATAAAACAATGGACGCAATGTTTGTACTTTAATCTTTTTTAATTTGGGTCCGAAAAAATATCCGTCGTTTCCTTTGTAAGACTGACATAAAAAATTTACTCTCAGTCCGATATTTTCAAGAAACTGAAGAGAGTCCTCTTCATCGGACCAGTTTTCAAGACCCTGAAAGTCTCCATTAAACCTCTGCCCAACAGATTGATTTTGTTCGTAAACAATGGCATTGTAACCGGCTTTGGCTAAAGTGATGGCGGCAGTTAAGCCACCGGGACCGGCGCCTACTATTGTAACAGGTTTTCTGTCATCCATAAAACTAACTTTTTACTTAATGTTTATGATGCGAATGATCATTTCCATTTTCATTATTTTTTTTAATATACTTTTCAGGATTTTGCTCGAACTGAATTTTGCATAAATCAGTACAGAAATAATATGTTTTCCCTTCGTATATTAACGATACTGCTTTAGATGTATCTTTTATTTCCATTCCACAGACAAGATCGTGTACCATCATACACCTCTAAATTTTTAAATTATTAATTAATAACTCATGTTACGCAAAGGAATGATTTTTGTCATATTGATCCCGATTCTTCGGAAGAAATATCTCCAAATAGTAAACCCTGAGATTCTTCACTCCACTCCATTCCGTTTAGAATGACAATTTTGCGTAAAGTGAGTTAATAAATTATTAAAGCTATAATAATTTATATATTATTTTTTATTTCACTTGAAGCGCTGCTAATTTGCTGGAACAAGCAAAAATATATATTCACTCTAATTATTTGTAAAATAAATTTTTGTTAGTGAAAAAGCAAGCGTGACAAAGAAGATTTACTACTCAACCACAGCAGCCATGTCCTTTCTTATGATTATGATCCGAATCATTTTGTTTCAAATCATTATGTGATTGATGATCGTGAACATGTTGATTTGAAGCAGACTGTAAATTTACTTTTCGACTTCTTTTTGAATAAAGTATATAAAGACCGAAGCCAATTAGTACGCCAATAATTATATGCAGTGTCATTATGCACCTCTTTAAATTTATATCTTTCTATTAGGAACAATTGATATGCCAAAACAATAATGTGTAATTAAGAGATAAAATGACGCTTTAACCAGGGTAAGAATTTAAATAAGTTAAAATGTTTTTAAATATTTAAAAGTGAATTGAAAGACACAAAATCAAATTTAATTGGAATTTAATCAGAGACTCCCCTGTAGATAAATTCGAATTTATACACAGAGGAACGGTTCGTATAAAAGTTGTTTAGTGGTTTTTATACCTTTTACAAATTGGTTTTCGGATTTTGTTTTTATTATAAACTTACCTTTTCCCTCTTTATAAACAAGAGATGAGTTTATTGTAAAATCCGAAAACCAATTAAAATAGTGTATATACATCATTATCTTCCGGCATTCGTTTCCTTATTTTTAGGTCAATGTTATTCAGGCATGGTCACTTCTAAAATCTTAAATCGTTAATCCTTGTTGGATGTTCAATTCAATTTATTTTTATTCTGCTTGAAGATAACGAGGTGATAAAAGTATAAAAAAACGCACGAATAAAAATGTTATATACATACGTTTATTTATTTAATTCAAGTTGACCGCTTAAAATTTAA
The DNA here is from genome assembly GCA_002898075.1 of bacterium BMS3Abin03. Lineage (GTDB taxonomy): Bacteria > Bacteroidota > Ignavibacteria > Ignavibacteriales > Ignavibacteriaceae > BMS3ABIN03. Next base: position 4,643 of record BDSV01000181.1, on the reverse strand, counting down.
AACTGTTAAAACAGTTAATAGCTGGGACTTTTGTTTCATTAACCTCGGGATTAATCCCGGTGTTAACAGAATAAACTCTTACAAATTTAACCGTTTTAACGGTTTACAAAAACTAACGGTCAACTTGAGACCTTTAAAAAGGCATTTGCCTTTTATCATTAAAATAGTAACCTCATAGGCGTGGTCACTAGCAGTATTTAATTCATATTCATATCTAGATGCTGAACAGGCGGTGTTAATGCAACATAAATTATTAAACCGATAACGATACCCACTATGCATAAATAAGACCAAACAACTATCTTGTGTGCCTTGGAGTCCGGACCGGATTTCGAATCGATATATGGCAGTATTACAAAACCTAACAAAACGATAATTGGTGATATTATCAAAGCCGCCAAACCAAATTTATCCTCGAGAGCATATAAAGCTAAAAAAGCCCAGGGCGGTTTAGTCATTTCAACTCCCGAATACGGACCCGGATACACAATAACCGGAAACTGAGCAGCTAAGAAAGCTACAAATCCATAAATTGCAAAACTAAAACCGAAAACCTTATTAAGATGTTTCGAAATTTTAACTTTTTTAGTAGATATCTTATTGGGATTTGGAGACAGCCCATTCAATTTCATCAGCACTAAGTGAGGTATTAAAAATAATAATAATAAAAGAGGTAAAATCAGGGTATGAGTTACAAACAATCGCATTACAACTAATGCACCTTTCAGAAAGGATGCAATTAAACCACCAAGAGGCACCAACTCGGTTGCTTCAATCATGTGCAGAAATGCTTCATAACCTTCCTGATCCCATTTTAGTGTTGTCCCGGTAAAGAAAAAAGCAAAAGTTAAAAAAAGCAAAGCGATACCAAAGAACCAATTAAATTTTCTTTTGCCCATATAAGAACCGGTTAATATTATGCGGCTCAAATGCAGTATTATAAGAAACACTATTACATCAGCAGTCCACCTGTGAAATGAACGCAGCCACATTCCAAGAGGATCGGACACAAAATTTAATATGCTATCTTTAGCTCCGTCCACAGTAGGTGAATAAAACAGAGCCATTACAATTCCTGTAATTGCAAGCAGCACAAATCCAAACAGAGTTACCCCGCCAATTGAATAGCCAAAGCTTAGCGAATGCTCCGGCACATCATAATCAAAATCTTTAATACTCCAACTATTACCTTGGTCTGATTTTACACTACGCATTATTCTCATCCTCCTTCTTACGGCGTGGTAAATAAACGATTGCCAACCCAATTATTGCCACTGCAAGAGATACAGCTTTCAAAACAACGAAAGTTGCCGAATCTTCCACGTCCTTACGTATTGTATTAAAATCTTCTTCAGTTTGTGCTTCTGCGTGTTCTTCATTTTCACCATTGTGATCTTCCGCCAAACTATCAGCATTCTCGGAATTTATTGTCGAGCTTGTAACTTTTTGTATCTTCTTGTCTTCATCGCCATGCGAATAACCAATAAACACGACAAAAATTACCATTAAAATAATGGTAATAAAATTACGATATTTCATTTTATACCTCTTAGGTTTATTTAATTGTATTTAATTATTTTCCCTTAAAAATTCTAAGTGTTTCTTCCACGATAATTTTTTACTCGTTGAAGCTTTACACCTGTTTAAACTTATATTTAATGTTTAATCAGAATTCGATTGTTTAAACTGTAATACATTTTTAACAAACTCTAAATTCATAATAATTTTCAATATCACGAATCCGTAAGTTATCAACCCGATTATAAGCACATATTTATAACCCCAAAGTGTGGCTGTTACTAAAGTAATTATGCCACCCAAAAAACCGGCAAGCCCGCTTATTCCAAGCAGAATAGAAATACCATTTTTTGTGTTACTTTCATTAACTTCCAATAATAACAGAGGGAAGGGAATGCCGATGAAAATTGCAGGAATAAATACAATTACAAATAAGAGAACATCTGCAATATCTGTACTAAAAAGTTGTTTAATTATAACAGTTTCAAATAAAACAATAATAAAAACTAATATTATACTAAGAACAACAAATTTTAACCTGTTGCCTTTTATAAATTTTGTTAGATAGCTTCCTAAACCGGTACCCAGCAAAAATGAGAACAATAAAACAGAGAAAGATTTTACCGGGTTATTTAACAATAAGTTTAACGTCTGGAAAAGGTAAGATTCAATAAAAATGTAACTTAGCCCTAAAAGAAAAGTTATAAGAGTTAAGATTTTAAAATATTTAATTATCGAATCCGAATGTTCTGAAATTGTTAAGCTTAAACCCCAATTTTTCCGGAACATGTACAGAGTCCAGAATAAGAGTAAAACTCCTATCCATAATAATTGTGTGAGATTTCCCGGAATTCCAAGTTCATAATTAAAAAAGAACGGGGAGTCATCGAACACCGGGTGAAGGTTGATGGAAGCATTATCGGTTAATTCGTGAAAATTATATTTATTATTTGAAACATCTTCCAATACATTATCGAACATTGTCCACTGATAATCGATACCCTGTATAAGAGTATCTATCTGTATCTGCTGGACAAACGGAAAGAAAGATATGCCCTTATCGAAATTTCTCTTATGAGATGTAAAATGCCTTGTTTTAATTTCTTTTATGCTAAACGGTTCTTTCTTAATAACCAGCAGCGGCATCATTCCCTGGTCGGCAACATATAAATATTTAAATGCTTCTGAATTCGAGATTCCTTTTTTACTTTGAAGTTCCAAATAATTTGATAGTACTTTATAAACCTCTTCCCTGTTATGCAAAGTCAAAACAATTCTGCCTTCCGGGGTAAGAATACCTAGATAATCTTCAAGCGCTTCTTCCGTAAATAGATAGTTTTCGGTGAGGTTTATAAAATCCGAAGATCTTACGCCCTTTGTAATAGGTATGGTAAGGAATATTAAATCATATTTATTATGAGTGTTTCTTACAAAGTTCCTGCCTTCCTGAATGAAAACATTTATATTTTGCTTTTCGACAAAAGTTGACGGGTTATATTTTCTCATTAATTCAACGAATGTGGGGTTTACTTCAACAGCATCTATGAATTTTACATTGCCGAAATAAGCTATAGCAATATCTATTCCGCCCCCCGGTCCGATAATTAAAGCCGAATCTTTTTCATTATTTTTTAGAAAATTAAAAGGGAAATACAGGTTAGAATTCATCAAAGTGTTTAATAATTTTGTTGGATCCTTTTCCAATGCAGAAATACTAACCACTTCTGTTCCGGCAGCTCCATCAATAAACAAAGACATCGAAGTAGTAGAATCAGGATACATGAATTTAACCAAATCAGTTCTACCAAATGCGTTCCATTGGCTTTGTATCGTTGTGTCTGACATCGAAGGATTACTTTTTAAACGTAAAAGATCTTTTTCCGGTGATAAAGCAATATTTATTTTGATATTAGGTGTAGCGATTACGAAAAACAAAGATGCAACTAAAACAACTGCTGACACGGACATCTGGGTTATTTTTAATTTACCCTGCTGAGGTAAAACAAAAAGGGAACTAACGGTAATGATAAATAATATTATTGCCAGTCCGGTGAATAAATTAAAATTGTTTAACAGAAATAGCCCTAAAAGTGCCCCTGAAGCCGCACCGATTAAATCTAACGCATATAAAATATTGCTCTTTTCCCCATTAGTCTGAATTATCTGCCCGCAGATAACGCCCATGAGAAAGAATGTTATACCCGATAGAAAACTATAAATAATTAAACCGGTAGAACCTGTTCCAACAGCACCAAGCGAAGGAAGGAAAAAAACAATGGCTAAACTGAGTGGAAATGACAACTGAAGTATTATAAAATATTTTGGAAATGAAAATTTCTTTTGAACTGCAGATCTTGAAACATATAACTGACCCAGGGCATAAGCCAAAAGTGCAAAAGCAATTATCATATAAACAAAATGATAGGTAAGTAAATATGAAAATATCCTGGAGAGAACCACCTCGAAAGTTAATGTAGATAGTGCAAGTAAAAAGAGAATCGGATAAATTCTAAATTTTAGGTTCATTGTTTTTATACTCATATATTAATTTCACAAAAGCTAAATATTAAAAATTGTATTTCATTTTTAATATTGCGTTTTATTATCTAAAAAAGGTACCGACCGAATCGTTTAGATAGTACAATAATCTTGCTGACCCCCCGATTTATCTACAACAATCCAAAATTATATACTGGTTACAACTTCGGGATAAATGCCGGAACTCTTTGCCGGTAAATATTGTATTCATCCGGAAACTGAATCTCTATTTCTCTTTCTTCCCGTTTGGCAAGTCTATAATATGCTGTTATTAAAACAGGAAACATTAATAATGTAAGTATAGTTGGCCATTGTACTAACATTCCTATTGCTATTAAGAAAATTCCGGAATATTGAGGATGACGGATTTTGGAGTAAATTCCTTCACCGACAAAATTTCCTTTAGACTCATAAATCAAACGCCAACCTTTGCTTAAAAGTATTATACCGGATGCCATTATAAGCCCGCCCAGAATACAAATAGAAAGCTTAGCAAAATCTCCCACCCCCAGTAATGTTCCAACGAGATGACCGTTTAAATGAGAAAAAGGATCTTGTAATCCGAATGAAAAACCGAAAACAGATAT
>BDSV01000180.1 GCA_002898075.1 bacterium BMS3Abin03 | reverse complement strand
CGGAAACATTAAAGGCATCTACACCTGCAGAGAAAGAAATATCGAGAGTGCCGTTAAAATCGGATTGAAGCCGTGCAGCCAGATTTATACTTATCGGATGAAGCGCACGTCCGCTTGTGTAAACCATCTTTTCATTTTCCGGAAGCCATCTTGTTGAGTTAAGTGATTCAAGTGTGTTTGTAAGTTTCAGTCCGAACTGAACGTTGTTCTCCTCAGCAACTTTTGTGAGTGAGTTTATCATCGATATCGCCTCGTCGTATTTCAAATCGTGTTCGAATGCTTCATCGGGAACAATTATTTTATATCCGAGTTTATCGTTCAGAATGTATCTTACTTTTCCCGGACCTAAAAGAGTAGGGTTAAGTTTTATTGCAGTGTGAAGTTTTCTTTTTTCAATCAGGTATTTGCCTATTTTTTCAATTTCATCGGGCGGACAGCCATGCATTGTTGAAAGCGTAACGTTATCGGATACATAATGCGGAATGTTTAAGTTTTTTATTTCGGGATAAAGCGGAACGAGCCGTTCTATTTTTTCTTCGAGTTCATCTTTGCAGTTGTTCATTTTATCAAGGAACCATTGCACGTTCGGTTTGAGTATTCCTTTAAGATCGTAACCGACGCTTATATTAAAAATAAAACCATGTTCTTCGCTGTCCCATCCGAACTTATGTTTAAGTATGTGAATTAATATCCACGCATTTAAATATTCATCAAATGAATCTTTAACTTTCAGTTCCTGCGACCATTCGCAATTGTAGCCCTCGTCTTCCATATCGATGCACGGTTTGGTTACTTCAATTTCGTCAAGTGTTTGAACGGTTTTAAGTTCAATGTATCTTGCACCACAAAGCCACGAAGCAATTATGTTATGGGCAAGCTGCGTTTGCGGTCCCGCCGCCACTCCAATTGGTGTTTCGAGCACTCTGCCGTAACGGTTCATTCTGAAAGCATCGTTTTCGGTTGGTGTAAAAAATAATTCTTTGTATAAGCCGAAGATTCTCTCTTCTTTTTCTTCAGCGATAATCCATTTGAATAATCTTTCAATGGGTATTCTGTAAAATCTGTCGCTCACAACAAAGCTCCGTAGAATTAGATAAAATTAACAAGTGGAAAATAAAACTATTTGAAGTTCCAAATGCAAATTGAAATTTAAAAAATAATTTTAGAGGGGTGTTGGCAGGAAAAGTATTTAATGTTCTGAATACTTAATTGATTAGTTCAAAATTGTTTTTAACTTTTACAAGTTTTTTCCTTTTACCCTTGATACTATTAGTTAACACAAAGTCCTTTTCAATAAATTCAACCTCGAAACTATCTGGCAGTTCTTTAATTTTATTTGGGTTATCAATAAGATATTTAATAAAATCGAAAGTTAATCCAATGTTTCTGTTTATTTTCTCTTTGTTTGTCATTTTTTCATCCTTTTAATGTATATGTTTTTATAAAATTCCCATCTGTCTTTTATATCTTGTTCTGCGTAAGCAGCTGCTGTTTTTAAATTATCAATTTCGATAGCATATTTTTCCTTCTCACCACCTGGATATAAAACATCTCTGTGAAAAAATCCATGTGAAGTATCATATCTTACTATTGAGTGCCATCTATTGTTTATAAAACTTTCATATTGGAAAACTAAAGCAACAATTATACCTTATTTCAATTTTTAATTGTACTCGTAATCTTTCTTGCTTTTTAGTATCAAGATATTTTACAAATTCTTTTAATGACATTAATCTAATATAATAATCGTAGTTACCAAAAATAATAATTATAAATTGATTGTCAAGATACCTTTTGTTCATTCTTCACTTTAATAATCTCCGCAGCAATACTTACCGCAATTTCTTCGGGTGATTCGGCATATATTTCCAATCCGATTGGTGTGTGAACTCTTTCAAATAATTTTTCGTCAACACCGTCCTCTCGTAATTCATCAAATATTGTTTTAATCTTTTTCTTGCTGCCCATCATACCAATATATTTTACGTTTTTATCTATTACCGATTTTAATGTGTCTTTATCTCCAGCGTGCATTGGAGTAACGATAATTACATACGAGCGATCACCTTCGATAATTTTATTTCCAATCGCCTCGTATTTTGTAATAATTATTTCATCGGCATATTTATTTTGTTCTATTGTAAAAACGTCTTCTCGGTGATCATATACAACAACATAGAAGCCGATCGATTTCATTACTCTCGATACAGCTAATCCAACGTGTCCGCCTCCAGCAATGTAAGCGATTAAAGGCAGTCCGATGTTTTCTTTGTACTGCCATTGCTCATCCGATTCGTAAGTAAATGCTGTCGGATTAATTTTATCTGTTCTGTTGTATTCAATCTTTCCCGGCGAAAGAATAAGCTCACCGTTCTGCTTTTCTTTTATTGAGGATGTGATTTTTTCTATAACATTTTTATGCGATCGATCAATAACAGAAAAAGTAATTACCTGGTAACCTCCGCAAATCATTCCCGATTTTTCGAATTTCGTTTTATCGGTGTGATAAAGTTTTTTTATCTCTTTCGTCTCGTTTCCAAAAAGCAGATCGAGTGAGTATTCGATCATATCCTTTTCCATTATCCCGCCGCCGATAGTACCGAACTGTTCTGCATCTTCGGTAACGACCATTTTAAATCCTTTGCGCCCGGGCGAAGATTTGGAAGATTCTGCTACGGTTAACAGTACAACTTTTTTATATGCATTTAAGTTATCGAGAATAAAATCCCAAAGTTCAATATTGCTCATAAACTTTACTTTAATTGAAAATTAAATTTGAGATAACAGTAATTTTATAGGTTTAAATTTAAGTTATTAATTTGATATATCATTTGATTTCGTTTTTTATTTTTCAAACAATTTATTTGCCGCTTATGCGCGAATGATTAAACGCATAGACGGGAGAAAATGAGGGAATTGTAATGACTGATTTAATTTATAAAGAAGAATGCTATAAAATAATCGGGAAATGCTTTGAAGTACATAATAATTTGGGTCCGGGATTTTTGGAGATTGTTTATAAAGATGCACTTGAGTATGAATTCCGGAAAGCGAATATTCCTTATGAGAGGGAAAAAGAATATAAAGTGAATTACAAAGATGTAATTCTGCCTCATAAATTTTATGCGGACTTTATCGTTTTTGATAAAATAATATTGGAGGTGAAAGCGGTTTCGGGAATCTCCGATGAGTTCGGTGCACTCGCAATTAATTATCTGAAAGTATCGAAAAACAAACTTGCATTAATAGTAAATTTTGGCGAGTTGAAATTAAATTATAAAAGGATTATACTCGATAAAAAGGGGGAACAATGGAATAAAAAATAGAATTTAATTCGCGAATTTGCGGCTAAAAATAAAACTTAACAATGGGAAGAGAATTAAAACAGGGTTGAATCCAAAAGAATAGTATTTTATAATTACGGCAATCGTTTATTTGCCGCTAGTGCGCGAATGGTTACGCGGGTTGCTTCTCTTCAACTTTACTGTATAAATTCATCAAAACTTTCTCAGGTGTGAACGGTGCGGAGATTGGCAAATCTGCATCGGGACGGAATGCTTTCAAGGCATTCATTATTGCAAAGTAGCCGCCTATGCCATACATAAACGGTGGTTCGCCGATTGCTTTGGATTTAAATATGCCTTTTAGATTGTCGGAGTTCTTTAAAAAATCTACTTGAATATCAGGTGTAAAATGAATATCCGGAACTTTGTATGTGGAGAGTGCATCAGTGAGCAGTTTTCCGTTTTCGTCGTAAATAACTTCTTCAATTGTCATCCATCCGAGTCCCTGCACTATCGCACCTTCTGCCTGCCCTTTATCGATAAGCGGGTTAAAGGATTTGCCGAAATCATGTATCGCTTTTACGCTGTCAATTTTATATGTACCGCGCAAACAATCAACGGTGGCTTCAATAATTGCAGTTCCGTAAACATGGTAAGCAAACGGATTACCCTTTTCTTTTTCCTGATCAAAGTAAACCCCGGGTGTTGCATAAAAAGCATGCGATGAAAGATTGAATCGTTTTAAGTGTGCTCTTTTGATAAGCTCTTCCCATTTCAAGTTAGACTTATTACCATCGCAGTGTACGACTTCATCAATCACTTCGACATGTGTAATAGAAGATGCATTAAGAATTTCTGCTGCGATTTCTTTTAATTGTCTTAAAATATGCTGGCAAGCTCTTTCGGTTGCTTTACCGTTCAGGTCTGCTCCCGTACTTGCAGCAGTAGGTGAAGTATTGGCAATTCTCGTTGTATTAGTGGTTTCGGTTTTCACTCTATCTATATTAACCGAAAAAACTTTTGAAACTACCTGTCTGATCTTTTCATTTATACCCTGTCCCATTTCAACTGCCGCGGTACTTACACTTATGCTTCCGTCGGTATAAACATGTACAAGTGCGCTTGCCTGGTTCATCGATGTGTTTGTAAAAGAAATGCCGAAACAAATTGGCATGAAAGAAACGCCTTTTTTGAAGATGTTGTTTTCAGCATTAAACTTTTTAACTTCATCTCTAATTGTATTAATAGAATATTTTTCTTCCGCGTTTTTCCATGTAATTCCCGAATGGCAATTTTCTGTTTTTTGACCGTACGGAAACTGGTCATCTTCATTCAATAAATTTTTCTTCTGAATTTCTGAAGGATCTAATCCCATTTTTTCCGCAGCTTTAAAAATGGCGGATTCAATTACAAACATACCCTGAGGCCCGCCGAAGCCCCTGAATGCAGTATTCGGCGGCAGATTTGTCTTGCAGCTTACAGCAGTTGCTTTTACATTAGGGATGTAGTAACTGTTTGTGCAATGGAATAAAGTTCTTTCAAGAATTGCAGTTGAAAGATCGGCGGCGGCGCCGGCATTTTGATAAAAAGTAACCTCGTAACAAATTATCTTTCCTTCTTTATTTATACCGATTTTAAAGTCTGATGAATACGGATGACGTTTACCCGTCATTATCATATCTTCCTGTCTCGGAAGAATTAACTTTACAGGTTTATTTAATTTAAAAGATGCTAACCCTGCCATTGCAGCCCAGGGAGTTGCCTGATCTTCCTTGCCGCCGAAGCCTCCGCCCAATCTTAATACATCGACTTCTACTTTGTGCATCGGCAGATTTAAAATTCTTGCTGTCACCCTTTGTACTGCCGTTGGAGATTGTGTTGATGAAACGATTTTTATTCCGCCGCCTTCAACGGGATAAGCGAAAGCACCCTGTGTTTCCAAATAAAGATGTTCCTGTCCGCCCGATTCAACTGTTCCTTCCACAATGTATTTGCAGCTATTCCAGGAATTATCCGGATCGCCGAGATTAAAAGTTCGCTGCGGGGCAATCATCTGTCCGGCTTTGAAAGCTTCTCGGGGATTTGTAATTACGGGAAGTTTTTTGTACTTAACTTTAATTTTCGATGCAGCTTCTTTTGCTGTTAGCTGATCTTCTGCAATTACAATCGCAACCGGTTGACCTATGTACTCGACTTTACTTTCTGCAAGTAAAACTTCATCGGGAATAATTCCGCCAATTTGGTTTTCGCCGGGAATATCCTTTGAAGTAAAAATCGCCTTGACGCCTTTAACCTTTTCTGCATTGCTCAAATCAATATTCAGAATTTCGGCATGAGCTTTTTCAGAATAAAATACATACGCGTGAAGCATTCCTTCGGGAGTGATTACATCATCTACAAATTGAGATTCGCCTGTTACGTGTCTTTCAATATCATAGTTTTTCATGCTATTTCTTTCATCTTAACTTTACCGGGGAATAAAGTTATAAAATGTGCGAAGATCAATTGACGAAGCAGTAATGATTTATATTCTTTCGAACCGCGTGCATCGGTGATGGGTGAAATTTCTGTCTGTGAAATTACTGCAGCTTCTTTTACGATTTCTGCATTAATAGTCTTTCCTTTAAGAAATTCTGAAGTCTTATTTAGATAAAGTGGAATTGGTGCAACTCCTCCTGCAGAAATATGAGTGGTGATTATTTTATCATCTGTAACTTCAAGATAGATTGAAGAGTTAACACTTGCAATATCGAGATAAGTCCGCTGCGAAACTTTTTCGAAATTGAAATAAGAATTTTTTGCAGGCAGTTTGAAACTTACATAATCAACTAACTCATCTTTGTTCAAATCAAGAGTTTTGTAACCTTTGAAAAAATCTTTAAGCAATAGTTTTCTTTTACCGCTGCTGCCTGTAAGATGAACTGTTGCATTTAATGCAATTAAGATGTTTGTAATATCTGCAATTGGAGATGCATTAACAATATTACCGCCGACAGTTGCACGGTTCCGTATGGGAAGAGATCCGAAAAGTTTTAAATGCTCTTTTAATTTTGGAAAATACTTTGAAAGTATTTTTGATTCAATTAAATCAGTTACCGTTGCAGTTGCACCTATTATGCAATTACCGTTTTCTTCTTTAATAGTTTTTAAAATCACGTTTGAAGAGAGAAATTTAACATTGTGTTTTAACATATCTTCCCACTTCTGCACATAAAGATCTGTTCCGCCGGCAATGTAATATTGCGGTGATAATATTTTTTCTGATGCAGGAAATTTTCTTCCTAAACTTTTTAATCTACCGGGAATTCCGGAAAAATATTCAGGAAGTAATCCTGACTTAATTAATGCATTAATATGATCTGTATGATTAGAAATATTTGTGGATAACAATTGCGTACTCTTTTTAGCAGCATTGATTATTGATTGATGACCTGTACAGCGGCAAACATTTCCGTCCATCGATTCGATTGCATCATTAATTTCAAATCTTTCGTTTGACAGATAGTAACCAGTTAAAGAAACAACAAATCCGGGTGTACAAAACCCGCACTGCGATGCACCTTCATGAATAAAAGATTTTTGAACAACCGAGAAGTCAGTTCCATTTAATCCTTCGATAGTAACAATATGTTTCCCGTTTGCTTCGCCGACAGGGAAGAGACAGGAATTTACAGAATGGTAGTTTACTTTCGTTCCGTTCAATACTCCAATCAGAACGGTGCAGGCACCGCAGTCACCCTCTCTGCATCCTTCTTTCGTTCCGGTTAGTCGTAATTCTTTCCTCAAAAAATCGAGCAGAGATAGGCCCGGATGAACTGACGCTTCAACCTGAGAATTATTGCATATAAAATTTAATTTGGTTTTCATATGATTATAATTTTAAATTAAGGTCATATGGAACTCGCATTATAATTATTCCTTTGGGTGTAAATACTTTTTCATGCTCGTTTCATCTCTAACTCTTAAAACATTTTAAAAATAAATTTATATTGAATGAATAACAAGTATAATAAATGAAAGAGTAATTAATGAGTTATTACTTGTTAATAATTGAGAAAGAGAAAGTAAAGTATTATCTTTTGTTCAGAATTTTAAATGAAAGGAAAAATTAAAATGAAAAAACTTTCTTTGTTTCTAATATTAATTTTTGTCATTTCCGATTTACTTTTTGCACAAACAACATTTTATTCAAATCCGTTTGCACATACATTTTCTATTGTGGCAAGAGACCCGGAAACGGGTGAGATGGGAGTTGCGGTTCAATCGCATTGGTTCTCCGTCGGTTCGATTGTTACGTGGGGAGAAGCAGGTGTTGGAGTTGTTGCAACTCAATCGTTCGTTAATCCTTCTTTCGGTCCGCGTGGATTGGAAATGTTGAAAAGCGGAATGACCGCACAGCAGGTTGTCGATTCTTTAATTGCGTCCGATGAAGGAAGGGATGTACGGCAGTTAGCTATTTTGGATGTACACGGAAACGTCGCAGCTTACACAGGAAAAAATTGTATTCCTGCTGCGGGACAAATAGTCGGTGATAATTATTCCGTTCAGGCAAACTTAATGCTTAACGATAAAGTATGGCCCGCAATGTCCGAAGCATTTGAAAACACGGAAGGACCGCTTGCCGAAAGAATGATTGCAGCTTTGGAGGCAGCACAAAATGCCGGGGGAGATATTCGCGGTAAACAATCGGCAGCTATTTTGGTTGTAAAAGGAAAATCTACCGGAAAGGTTTGGGAAGACAGACTTATTGATCTTCGCGTTGAAGACAGTCCCGAGCCAATAAAAGAGCTAAAGCGTTTGCTGAAAGTTCACCGGGCTTACGATCATATGAATGCCGGCGATCTTGCAGTTGAACATAACAATATGGATTTGGCAATGAAGGAATATTCCGCAGCAGAGAAAATGTTTCCCGATAATGAAGAAATGAAATACTGGCATGCTGTTACACTTGTAAATAACGGAAGGATAGATGATGCCCTTCCATTGTTTGAAAAGGTTTTTAAGAAAAATAACAACTGGAAAATATTAACACCACGGTTAGTCCCGGTTGGATTATTAAATGTGAATGATGCTGATTTAAAGCGCATTCTTTCTGCCGGTGAAAAATAACTTTCTTTGTTGTTATGTTTGTAATGTGTTATGAAACGAGCATGAAAAATCATTTACACACAAGACAATGATTATAATGCGAGTTCCATCTGACCAAAAAAGAGAAATTATAAACAGATGAAATATTTTAGGAGAATATAAATGCGCATTTTTCTTATACTCGTTATAGCTTTATCTTCACTTTTGCTTTTGGCTGGCTGCGAATCGAATAATAAAAAAGATTTAAGCGGGGAACTGGAGCAAAGACAAAATACTGTTCCCGATTTGAACAAACAAAAACAGCAAACATCACAATATCAGCTAACCCCATTAACCAATCTTACACCCGAACAGGAAAAAATAAAAGAAGAAGTAATTGCCGTCATCAAAAAAAATCTGGAGGCAACGCAAAACGAAGATGTAAAAGGAGTGCTCGCAACGATTCACGAAGATAGTCCGCAGCTCCAATCAACTAAAAAAGGAATGGAATATATTTTTAAGAATTTTGATATGAAGTATAAGCTCCTTGAAGCTGATGTTCTATCTATTACTAATGATGAAGTACGGGTTTTTTACAAGCAAAGAACAGAAGCGGTTAAAGGAACCGGGTTTACAAATCAGGATGCGGCTGGTATACATATTTTAAGAAAATCGAAAGACGGACACTGGAAAATATATGAGACTGAGTACCTGTAAAACCCCCTTTCCTTTTTCCCCCAAAGGGATAAGTGCCAGTCACTTTTGCTGGAGTTGACTCAGAAGTGACTGGCACTTGACATACTTGTGGTTTCGCAGGACACTGTCCTGCGCTACGGTTGTTTATCTCATATCCAAAATATACAGATGTTTTTTTGCATGTTCGCAGAAAGATTTAACATTGTCTTCAATCATTTTGAATGCAACCTTTTTTATTGCCGGAGCAATAATGAATAAAAAAAAACAGTAAGTAACAATAACTTTATATCGGGAAATACTGCAGGTGAAAGTTTTTTGCTCTTCAATTTCATTTGTTTTTTTTTGATATTAAAATATTCTTTCCTATTTTCAAAAAAAATAATAAAAGGAAGAGTGATGAAAAAGAAAATTTTAACTTCAATTGCTGCGATATCTGTTTCCCTTTTACTTCTTCTGTTGATTAGCTGTGGCGGAGGCGATAAAAAGGACGGGACTAATGCAAACGGAAACAAACTCGATTCTTATACTTACGATGTAAAATACAGCGACAATACAAAAATCGTAAGCGCTAAAACAGTTGAGAAATTGATCTCGGCTGATAAGAAATCCGGTATATATAAGTTCTCCGCAGATGCCGAAGAGGTTGAAACACTTAAGCCCGGCGAAGTCGTTATTTTTGCCGGTCACTCTTTAAGAAAAATTAAAAATGTTGAACAATCGGGTGATGAAATTATTGTTAATACAGAATATGCAACATTGAATGAGGCAATAACCGACGGTAAAATATCGTGGGAGAAAACTATCGATTGGTCGGGATCTTCTTCTAATGTTAATACAGCTTCCTTAATAATAGGTGATGTGATTTATGCTTCTGAAACAAAGAATGAATTCAAGGTTCATTACAAGGGTAAACTTCAAGGTTGGGATGTTGAATTAGAGTTGGAGCCGGAAGGGAAAAAATTGAAAATTAAGTTGACAGGTGAAAAATCTATAAACGGACAAAAAGTTTGTAAGATTACCGCCGAAGGATTTCTCTCAAAATTTAAACATAAAACCGAAATGTCCTTCTCTGGTGGACAACTTATAAATTTTAATGAAAGTAATGACGGACTGCAAGGGGAGCTTAATGTTAATTTTGCAGCGGTTGGAGTGGGTTCAGACATTGCATACATAGGAATTCCCGCAAAGATCAGCATTCCTTATTTAATTGGTGGAGTAATCCCTGTAAATTTGAATTTGATTGCAACTTTAAAAGTTTATCCCGAAGTACAGCAAGGTGCGAGCAGCCAGGGAAGTTACAAACTAACTTATAACAGCGATATGGGTTTTGAATACGAGAAAGGAAACGCAAAACTCGACAGTAAATTAAACAGCCAGAATATGGAGATTATCGGAGAAACTGTTACAGCAGGAACTGTTACTACCGGCATCGGTATTGGTTTTGAGTTTCCCAGATTTGAAGTTGCAGTTCTTGGTGAAACTATCGTTCCATTCTTCTTAATAAATATTAGTGCAATGAACTTTTTTGAGCCGGGTATATTAAGCGGTGTTAAACCATGCCAGCAAGGCAAGCTTAATCTTAAATGTATATCGGGAATAAACCTGAAGTTTTTAGGGGTTGAATATAATATTCAAAAAACTCACTTCGAAAAAGAAAGGAAATGGAACAGGGGAGATGGGTGTGACTGAAATAATCTCATTAAAGCGGGAAGGATGAAGAGCACAATTCCGCTACTTAGTTTCTTTTTTTTTGTTATGATAAAAAAATTCTGTTTGGTAAATGTGCGATGGTTTAAGCGAAAGATATTTCCAAACCGTTCACTGCTGTCCGAATTATTTTTTGGTTGAGTAATTATTCATCATTTAATTTTCAAATTAAACATCTTACCGAATCAATAAACTCTTCTCTTTTTAAGAGAGTTTATAATAAAACAAAAATCCGAAAACCAATTTATAAAAGGTATATATAAACAATTTATTTTGGACTGATGTCAAACCGTTAAAAATATGAGCCGAATTTTTACAAATCAGTTTAATCAGTTATTTCTTATTTTTAATATCATTCTCAAATTAAATTATATAACTAAAGTTGACTGAACAAGCAAAAAACAGAATTATTAAAAGTTTCATAATACCTCTTACATTTCCTTTGATTATGTGGGTTGTTTTTTTGGGAGAACAGTTTTTCAATCTTAATCTCGATCGAATGGGGATTTTACCGAGAAGTATAAGTGGAATTCCCGGGATAATTACCGGACCGGTCATCCACGCTAACTATGCACATATAGTTTCAAACACAATTCCGCTGCTAATTCTGGGATGGACTATATTCTTTTTCTATCCTAAAGTATCTTATCGCGTATTTATAGTGATTTATATTTTAACCGATCTTTTAGTCTGGCTTTTTGCTAGGCAGGTTTATCACATAGGTGCGAGCGGAATAGTATATGGCTTTGTAAGCTTTCTTTTCTTTAGCGGAATTTTCAGAAGGGATAATAAATCTGTTGCCCTGGCACTCTTAGTTACTTTTTTATATGGCGGACTCGTTTGGGGTGTTTTACCCGGTCAGGAAGGTATTTCGTGGGAATCGCATCTGTTCGGTGCTATTGTCGGATTAATTACTGCGTTTATTTTTAGGAAGGTCGATCCACCGAAAAAATATGATTGGGAAGATGAGCCGGATGATTTTAATGTTGATGAACTTGAAGTATCTTATGATCCTGAAAAAAATAGGTTCAACTATTAATGTCGATTGAAAAGCTTATGAAGAAGACTACATCCGGAACCCGAAAGTACAGAACGGATATGAACGATAAAATTCTTGCTTCGGGTTTTAATAACTTTAAAAAGTTTTTTACTTTAGATAGCGAGGCGTACAACGGCGGCGCACTTCCCGCAAAGATTAAAGAGTTGACGGAGCTTGTCGCTTCGATAGTAATGCGCTGTAACGATTGCACCTTTTATCACATCGACCGCTTGATTGGGGAAGGTGCAGCCGAAGAAGAATTTTACGAAACATTTAACATGGCTTTAATTGCGGGCGGTTCAATTGTAATTCCACACCTGCGTTATGCTTTCAAAATAATAAGAGAAAAATGAACAGTAAAAAATTAATCGTTCCTGGAAAGATAATAACCGTTGATGCTTCCGATAGAGTATTAACAAATACAGCAGTTGAAATTACCGATGACAAAATTACCGGCATTTTTAAGCCGGGTGAAATTGACATAAATAAATTTGACTGTGAAGTTTTTAATTATCCCGGTTTAGTATTAATTCCTGGATTTATACAGACACATGTTCATCTCTGTCAAACACTTTTCCGTGGTTTAGCCGATGATCTTCCTTTACTTGAATGGCTGAAGAAAAAAATCTTTCCTTTCGAAAATGCACACGACAAAAATTCTTTAAGGATAGCCGCAAAACTCGGATTGAATGAACTGATATCAGGCGGAACGACAACTCTGCTCGATATGGGAACTTTAAGAAATCAGGAAGTTGTGTTTGAAGAAATGATTAGCTCGGGTATCCGGGGATTTTCCGGTAAGTGCCTGATTGACGAAAACGGTATTTACCCTGACTTCAAGGAATCAACAGAAGATGAATTGAAATACGAAAGAGAATTAGCCGAAGAATTTCATAACTCTGCTGAAGGAAGAATTAAATACGGTTTTGCTCCCCGGTTTGTTCTCTCGTGCAGTGAAAAATTGATGAAAGAAACAAAAGCAATGATGAAAGATTTTCCCGGCTCGGTTTTTCATACACATTCTTCTGAAAATAAAGATGAAGTTGCGGAAGTACGAAGAAGATTTAATAAAGAAAATATAGAGTATTTCAATTCAATAGAAGTGCTGGATGATCAAACAGTACTGGCTCATTGTATCCATTTAGACGATAGTGAAAAACAAATTCTGAAAAAGAATAATGTGCGGGTTGCCCATTGCCCTTCTGCAAATCTGAAACTTGCATCCGGGATTGCAAACATACCGGAATATCTTAAGCTCGGTATTTCAGTTTCTATCGGTGCCGATGGTGCACCTTGTAATAACAACCTGAGCATTTTCACTGAAATGAGATTTGCAGGACTAATTCAAAAACCGTCTCATGGTGCAGATGCAATAAATGCAAAAACAATCTTCCGGCTTGCTACTATTGACGGCGCTAAAGCTTTACACCTTGATGATGAAACAGGCAGTGTTGAAGTCGGGAAAAAAGCTGATCTGGTACTGTTAAATTTGAACTCGCCCACTCATTCATTATCCGATGATAATAATGATATTTACTCGAATATAGTTTATGCATCAAACAGCAGCGATGTTAAATCCGTGATGATTAATGGTAAGTTTGTTGTTAAAGACGGCGGGTCATTAATTTTTGATGAAAATGATTTAGTATCGGAAGGAAAGAGTGAATTGAAAAAACTATTAAACAGAATTGATAAAAAGTAATGAAGAAAATTATTTTTGCATCGAAGAATAAAGGTAAAGTGAGGGAAGTTGAACATATCTTAAAAGATTTAAATGTTCATATAACTTCTCTCGAGGATATTAATGAATCGATTGATATTGAAGAAACAGGCAGCACGTTTGAAGAGAATGCGAAGATTAAAGCGAAGCAGGTTTATGATAAATTCAGAATACCGACAATTGCTGATGATTCCGGGTTAGTAGTTGAACAATTGAACGGAGCACCGGGAATTTATTCATCACGTTACGCAGGTGAAAACGGGAATGATGCTGCGAATAACAAAAAACTTTTAAATGAACTAAGAAAATTTCCCGAACCGCACAAAGCAAAATTTGTTTGCGCTGCGGTTTATTACGATGGTAAAAAATTTTATACCGCAACCGGTGAAATGAAAGGTAAAATAATTCACGATAAAAGAGGAAGTAACGGATTCGGCTATGATCCTTTGTTTATTCCCGATGGCTATAATGTTACTTCTGCAGAACTTCCTCCCGAAGTTAAAAATTCGATAAGCCACCGATTTAAAGCTTTTGAGAAATTAAAAGAAATGATTTCATGAATGAATAAGTTTTTGTCAAGAATTATTATTGCTGCTGCGGTTTCAACACTGTTAATTTTTATTTCTTGTACGGAAGAAAATATAACAAATCCGCCGCAGCAGGAAACTCCGGATTACTTTCCTCATACAGAGGGAACATATTATAAATTTGAAATTACACAATCCGATTCATCCGGGATTATAGATACGGGTTTTAGAACCGTTAGTTATTCCGGTGATACTACGATCGACCGTACACCGTACCGGGTTCAGATCGACTCTACGGAAACCAATCAACAGATGACTGTAACAGAATCATTTTTCCGTACAACTGAAACCGGCGTTTTCTATTTTGTCGATACAACCGGCTTCAGCGCTTCACTTCCCGATTCTTTAAAATCATTGGTGGAGATTCAACAGGAAATGCGTGCCTATCTTTTTCCGCTCGAAGGCGGATCAACCTGGACTGTTTACCGGGTTTCCATTCCGATTAATGAATTTATTAGTTTTACACCTATTAATATAACCGGCAGGTTTGAAGCCAACGAATCTATTCTTCTTAATTTGATTAGCGGCGATACAACTATAACAACAAAAAAAGTGAGTTTTGCTTTTGCTTTTACCCCGAGTCCGGAAGGTTCAATTGTTACATATAATGCTAATGTATGGCTCGCCGATAATATCGGTGTTGTAAAGATTGAGGGAGATGCGATTCTTGTGAGTCTTTTAACCGGAGGGGGATTAACTGTAACCGGTTCGCCTACCGTTGTTAATCAGAAACTGATTGAGTTTAAAATAAAATAAAATCACACAATTGCAAAAATAAATCACAATTGAGAATTGTCTAAAATATATATATATGTTTGTCATTCCCGTGAAAACGGAAATCTTAAAATTTAATTAGTAATCAGATTCCCCCTTTCACCGTTAAACCGGGGCAGGCGGTGAGAATGACAAATAAGTAAAAATTACTTTTGGGACATTCTTAACCAGGGGGTTTACTTTATTGCAATTACTGCCTGAACAGTTCCGAAAGTGAAAGTGTGAACTTTTACTTCTTTGAAACCTGCTTTTAATAACAGCTTTTCCAAATTTATCTTTTCATCAAACTCTTCCACAGAATTCGGAAGATATTTATAAGCCGCCTTATCACCGGAAATTAATCCACCGACAAAAGGCAGAATATTTTTAAAGTAAAATTTATACAGTCCTTTAGATATTTTATTCGATGGCATTCTGAATTCAAGTACGGTTGCTTTACCGCCTTCTTTTAAAACTCTATGGAAGGAATTGAATCCATCTTCTATATCGTAAAAGTTTCTGACACCGAAAGCTACAGTAATATTTGTAACCGAATTATTTTTCAGCGGCATTTTTTCTGCAACCATTTGCACGGTTCTTCCCGAAATCCAATCACTTTTCTTTACGAATAGCTTCAGCATATTTTTAGAATAATCAGCACCGAATATTTTTATTACTCCAAGTTTATTAGCAGCAATTGCAAAATCGCCCGTACCGCAGGCAACGTCTAGTAAAATGCTTTCACTATTCAGGTTAGTCAGCTTCAGCGCTTTTTTACGCCAGTAGAAATCCAGACCGAAGCTTAGTAAATGATTGAGGAGATCATAGCGGTAAGCGATCGAATCAAAAATTCTTTTTACTGCAGCTTTTTTTTTAGTCATTCTTTACTTGATTAATATATTGTTATATACACTATTTTAATTGGTCTTCGGATTTTACAATAAACTCCTCTCTTTTTAAGAGAGGATAAAGGTGAGTTTATAATAAAACCAAAATCCGAAAACCGATTTGTAAAAGTTATATTTCAAAAAAATCGAATCTCAAAATTCAAATAACAAAAACCGGGTTAGCGTATTAACAATCTTCATATTTAAATTCCGGTTTACCGATTTGTCTTCGCCACCAGTTAAAAATATATTTGGCAGACCAAACCGTGAAGATCATAAATATCAGACCGCCAATTAAATCGATTACATAGTGATACCATAAATAAACTGTGGAAAAGATAAGCAGCGAACCTACCGGGATGAAAAAATATCGCGATCTGCTTTTGAGTTTAACAGAAAGATAAATAACAATTAAGGTTATCATTGTATGCCCGCTTGGGAATACATCCCGCTGTACAATTGCAGCAGGGTTGAGTGTGCCGGGCGGTATAGATTCCCCGGTATTCACCCAACTTCGCAGGAAGTTGGTAAAAAATAATCCCGGCAGCTTTTCGTTAATCGTGAAAAAATTGTGCAGTGTAAAGCGCGGACCTATTGCCGGTAGAAGAAAATAACCGAGATAGGAAAGGAAAAATCCATATACGATTGTAAAAAGTGCAAAATCCATTGCAACGAATCTATTCTTACGCAGCAGGAACAAACCGAGAAGAATGGGCAGAAGGTAAAACAATCCGTAAATTATTTGTAAAATTTCCGTGAGTACCGGGTTAGCTATCTGGTACAGCAGGTGAGTCGGGTCGGTACCGAATAGCCATCTGTCAATTTCAATAAAGAGATAATCATAGTCGTGAACACGAATAGGTTTGACCATAAAATATATTTCTTTGAATGTAAGCAGCACAATGGGGGCGATATACCAATAATGCATCCCGCGCCAGAATTTATTTTCATATTTGGTTTCAATGTAAGCCAGTGTGAAAGTAAGGAGGATAACTCCAAAATTTACGATGACCCATAACCACCAATTTACAATCCGGTTATAAAAAATTATTTGCAGTAATGTGAGAATAAGATAAAAGACTACAACTACTACATCGAATGCTTTTAGATGTTTTACAAACCTGTTATTAAATGCCATTCAAAGATTTTAATTAATTTAAGAAGCGGAGCCGGAGCGACCGAATTGATTGCGGGCAAATTTAGCAAGTGTTACAAATTCTTCCACATCTAACTGCTCTGCTCTCATTGAAAGGTCAATCCCGGTATCCAAAAAATTCAATTCATTAAATATACTATTACTTAATGAATTTTTTAAGGTCTTTCGCCTGTTACCGAAGCAAGCTTTTACTGTTTTGATAAAAAACTCACGATCTTTCTCATCGATATCCATCTTTTTTAATTTTATGTGAACAACTGCAGATGTAATTTTTGGCTTCGGATAAAAAGCATTCGGCGATACTTTAAAACATAGTTTGGTTTCGCTGAAATATTTTAACAGTACCGAAAGAATTCCGTAATCCTTCGTCCCTTTATTAGCCGTCATTCGCTTCGCCACTTCATACTGAACCATTAACACAGCATCCTTAATGAACTCTGCATCGTTCATTATTTTAAAAATTATTGATGATGTAATGTTGTATGGAATGTTTCCTACAATTCTTACCTGTTCACTTTTATTTTTTATTTGTGAACGGAGATCGAGCTTTAAAAAATCTGCCTGAATAATTTTAACTGCAGGATACCTGTTACGCAAATAGTCAATTACCCTCTTATCAATTTCTACGGCTAGTAAATCACCTGTCTTTTCGTAAAGATATTCAGTCAGGGCTCCTTTACCGGGACCTACTTCCAATATTGTTTCGTTTGGCTGCGGGTTAATTTCTCCAACTATCTTTTTCAAGATGTTTTTATCGTGAAGATAATTTTGCCCGAATCTTTTTAACGGTTTTACATTTTGCATAGAATAAAGTTATAAAGGAGTTGAATGATTTCCAATTGTTTGGTGATAAGAGACATGAAAAATATTTAAGAAATGTAAAAAAGCCGGAGCAATTGCCCCGGCTCAATTACGTTTATTCTACTTCAACAGTAAGAGTTTTTTAGTTGATGAAAAGCTGCCTGACATTAACCTATAGAAGTAAATTCCGCTTGGTAGATGATAAGCGTTAAACTTAATGGTATAATTACCTGCCGTTTTATTTTCATTTACTAACGTAGTAACTTCTCTACCGAGAATATCATAAACCTTAAGTGTAATTACCCCCGTCCCTTCTAATGAATAATTGATGGTAGTTGTCGGATTGAATGGATTCGGATAATTTTGGTAGAGTATAAACTCTTCCGGAATAACTTCTATGGACTCTTTTATATTAATTATCCGGTCATCAAACTTCATAATTAATCCCTTATTTCTCACACCATAGCCAAGTCCTTTTACAGGGGCAGAAAATGGGGAGAAATATTTTTCTGGTGTATTTAACATATCTTGCCAGGTATTTCCTCCGTCGGTTGTTTTATAAAAAGGAAACCCCGATAAATAACCCTCTTCCTCATCTACCCATTCAAACTCTCCTCTAAACTGAACAGGAACATTTTTCAGACTTTCCCAACTATCACCACCATCCGTAGTGAAATACAAGCTGTCTCCTAATAACCAGCCAACTGTCTCGCTTTTAAAATAAACATCGTAAAATATTTTGGAATCAAACTCACTCTTTTGTACCCAGTTATTTCCCCCGTCTGTAGTCGTAAAAGTTCTTTCGCCTACTGCCCAACCATCCAATGAGTTGTGAAAGAATATGCTATTAATACTTGATAATGAAGAATGATTCAACTGAGCGAACCAATTTATTCCGCCATCGGTTGTTTTAATTATTCCACCCGTAGTATTAACTGCCCAACCGGTTGATGAATCAATAAAGAAAAACTTATTGTTGTAACCATCTGTATTATTTAATCCATTAACATTAGAAACAATCCAGGTGTTTCCTCCGTCAGTCGTTTTAATAATTTTGTTACTTGGTCCTCCAATAAATCCATTCAAGCTATCTAGAAATAATATTGTGAATGGCGGCCCTAAATTACTATACGGAATAGATTGATCATATTCCCAATTTTCACCGCTATCTGTAGTTTTATATACTGCCCACATCGATTCCTCGTATGCGAATGGTGCAGCTATCCACCCTACCTGCTCGCTAATAAAAAACACATCTGCTAAATCACCATTGATAATCAGAGGTTTCCACTTATTTCCTTTATCTATTGTTTTAAATATTTTCATTTCGCTGCCAACATTATAACCGACAGAGTCATTTACGAAAGTAATAAACTGTTCACCAAAGTCATTCCAGCTCCAATTCCATGTAATACCGCCATCAGTAGTTATATGAGTGAGATTATCTATGGTTCCAATTGCATAACCAAGAGTGTCATCTGCAAATGCAATACTGTTAACATTTGATGGTAAAGAAGTTGTTGCCTGTATCCAGCTATCACCTCCGTTGGTAGTATAATACATCTTTCCACTGCTTCCACCAGTCACCGCTCTTTCTGTACTAAAGGTTTTAATTGCGTGCAATCCACCTGTATCACCTGTTATTTGCAGTTCCCATTTTTCGCCTCCATCATTAGTCTTGAGAATCTGTCCATTGTTACAGAGGATATAACCGGTTGAATTATCAAAAAACTCCAAGCTTAAATAATCTAATTCAGAATATCCCTGGATAGTAACTTTCTGCCAGGAAATCCCGCTATCTATGGTTTTAAGTAACGTGCCGTTAAACCCGACTATCCACCCTACAGTATCATTCATCATTTGTACTGTAAAAAGGCGAGTTGTCACACCACTTTCAATTTCCTCCCAATTCTCTCCTCCATCTGAACTTCTAAGGATAATTCCGTCGTTTCCAGAAATTATGACGACCTGACCATTGTAACTATCCAACCTAATCAAATATGTATTAGTAGGAAATGATCTGTCTAACCAATTTTTTCCGCCATCGGTTGTAATTATTATAGCACCATTCATTCCAACAGCCCATCCGGTATCAGGGTTGACAAAATCAATAGAATAGTATCTAACAAATGGAATTTTAGGGTTAAGCACTGTCCAAAAATCAGAGTTGGTTTTAATTTTATATGAAGGGAATGAAGTTTCTCGTTGGAGATTGTTAATTGCAGTTTGACTGCCGTTGTTGCGGTAGCTGCCCTCTTGTGCAAATGTTATTAATGCACTTATCAAAAGAAGAAAGGATATTTTCAAACCCATTGGTAGTTACCCTCGTTTTTTAACTAATATATATTAAAAACTTAATCATTTATTTTTAAGAAGTCAAAGCTAAAGTTGCGATAATTGGTTTTTGTTCTTCTTTATCCCGTGACTATTATATTTGTATTATAATAATTTAATACAGTATTATTAATGAAAAAATAATAGTACTCAACGGGGGAGTAGATGTACACAGTTTGTAATAAGCCAATACATAAAAAAGCCGGAACGCGAGTCCCGGCTTTGTTGAACTATTTTTACTTTAACAGGATTAGTTTTTTAGTTGATGAAAAGCTGCCTGATTCTAACCGGTAAAAATAAATACCGCTTGGCAGGTTCGATGCATCAAATTCAACTTCATAAGTTCCGGCAGATTTTTCTTCGTTAACGAGAGTTGCTACTTCACTTCCTAAGATATCGTAAACTTTTAAGGTAACTAACCCACCCCTTCCGTCCCCTCCAAGGAGGGGAGACTTTGCAATAGAAAATTTTATTTTTGTAGTTGGATTGAAGGGGTTGGGATAGTTTTGCTCCAATGAAAACTTTGTCGGTACAGCTATTTCTACTCCGATGATTTTAGAATACTCATAAATTCCGTTATAATCTACCTGTTTTAACCTATAATGATAGATGCCCGGCTTAATTGTCTCATCAACAAAAGAATATTTGTGCTGTTCGGCTGTTGTTCCTTGCCCTGGAATAAATCCAATTTTTTGCCAAGTATTATTGTTATTATTTAACCGGTGAACCTCAAAACCATAATTATTCTTCTCGGTAGCAGTCGACCAACTAAGTTTTATCTGATGATCTAATGCTTCTCCTTTGAAATACATTAACTCAACAGGCACATAGCTGCTGTCAATATACTGTAGTATTAATCCTGATCCACCACACGCATATCCATAAGCATTTGAAGGAGAATGAAAATCTGAAAACAAAATGGGTACGTTAATCACATTCCAGAATTCCCCCCTGTCAGTCGTTTCATAAATATTTTGAATTGAAGAAATCCACCAATGATCCGCGTTATCAAAAAAGTAAAAACGCCTCCAACGAGTGGGCGAATGAAATACTTGAAACCAGTTGGTTCCTCCATCAGTGGTTCTGTATAA
>BDSV01000179.1 GCA_002898075.1 bacterium BMS3Abin03 | reverse complement strand
TTATAAAACTAAGTTTTTCCCGTGGCGCAGGACAATTGTCCTGCGAGCCACCTTTACAAGCATTGCGTTGCTTGTTTTTGCATTTCGCGCATTCTTTGTTTTGGCGGGACAATGTCCCACCCTACGACTCTACAAATAATCAGATCAAATAAAAAAGTTTAGATGGATATTCTACAACGAATTATACTAATTAACACGAATAATTCTTTTCCAATAGCGAAGGATAATATTCTGCGTTATGGAAATAATATGTAGAATAAAACTTTGTGTTAAAATCAAATACAGTTAAATTTGTATGATTGTTAACAAACTTAACGGACAGCGGAATGAAATTATTTACCGTAACTATTATTTCAGTTTTATTTTTTACATCTGTTATCTTTTCACAAGGAAACGTTCAACGGTATAACCCCTTTTCCGGCACAGTTGTTTTTTCCATTGATGGAGGTGCTACTCTTGCAAGTACTGATTACGCCGGTTTGGGTGTTGATTATTTAGGCAGGGCATCTCTCGAATACTTTTTCCCTTCTTCTGTGCAAAGCGGTTTTGGTTTAAGATTTTTCGGCAGTACCGGGTTTATTAAAGGTAATGATGAAACTCTTGACCCCAAAAATTTTAGAACGAACATTACTACATTCGGCGGCGGGGTGATTTTCATTCTTTCAATAAATGATAAAGCTTTTCCGTATCTCTTTGCGGGGGTTTCAAATTTATCTTTCAATCCGAAAGGTGAAGGAGGTAAGAAACTGCCGAATAACAAAGCAGGTAAGTACAACTTAAATGAAGTAAATTATAATTTAGAACTTGGTATTAGATTCTCTGTTACCCCAAACCTTTCACTTAACGTAAGCGGAGGTGTGCAGCTTTCGCCGAATGATTGGCTCGATGATAAGGCAATAGGTATAGGCAACGATGCTTTCTTTACAATCTTAGGCGGTATCTCTTATTCCTTCTTAACGGAATTCGACAGCGACGGTGACGGTGTTGTCGATTCAAAGGATATGTGCGATAATACTCCTGCAGGAATTAAGGTTGATGATTTCGGCTGCCCGCTGGATTCCGATAAAGACGGAGTCGCAGATTATATGGACGATTGCCCCGGCACGCCGCAAAATGTAAGCGTTGATTCGAAAGGTTGTCCGTTGGATTCCGATTTAGACGATGTTCCCGATTATATGGATATTTGTCCCGGTACTCCTGCAGGAATTAAAGTTGATGAACTCGGTTGTCCGTATGATTTGGATGCCGACGGCGTTCCCGATTATTTGGATAAATGCCCCGACACACCTTACGAAATTGAAGTCGATAAAAACGGCTGCCCGCTGGATTCCGATTTAGACGGCGTTCCCGATTATCTCGATCAGTGCCCAGGTACATTACCCGGCATGCAGGTAGATGAAAAAGGTTGTGAAATAATAACGGAACCAGAATTCAAAGAGATTGCTCCGCATGAGAAAATAGTTTTAAGCGGCGAAACAACATTCGAGTTTAATAGTGCTGCTATAAAACATTCGGCGTACCCCGAATTGGATAAGCTTTTAGCTGTGATGAAAAAATATCCTCTCTCGCGCTGGAGAATTGAAGGTTACACAGATAACGTAGGTTCCGAAAAAGGTAATTTGATGATGTCGAAACTAAGAGCCGAATCTGTGCTTAACTATTTTGTATCGCGTGGTATACCCAAAGTGCGGTTTGAAGTTGAAGGGCTGGGCAGCAAATACCCTGTTGCCGATAATAAAACTAAAAAAGGAAGATCGAAAAACAGAAGGGTTGTAATTATAAGATTATACTGATTTTAAGTAATAGTTCCATTGATACAATCTTTTGCAATTGTGTTAGTGCAACGATTAAACAAACAGCCGTCACGGATTGGTCTGTGACGGGCAAGTATAAAAGGCGAGAGCAAGCGTCCCCGCTTGCTATGTAAGTATAATCTAAAAAATTAAAAGAGCTGTTGCGAAAATTCGACATGTTTTATTATTTTGTAGTTTTTGCTATTTATGAATAAAAATATTTTACAAATTTTCCATAGATAACTTCAAACCCAAGAACTTTCGAAAAAAGTTTTGACGTTTTAAAAAATATTTTCTATATTCAATTGTAGTTTTTCGGTTTCACTTTTACGGGGGCAAATAAATGCCTTATTTCTTAAATAACAATATTTACTCATCTTTCTGCTCTCTCTCTCTCTGCGCCTGAAAATGAATTTAGCTATTTATTTTTCTTATCAAGATATAGTAAAAGAAATACTCAGCTATTGCATAAATGCATTAGCATTTCAAGAAAACGCCATAAGTATTTTACAGGTTTTATCTAAATGATTGTAAATGTAATTTTTTAGCATATATTCATGTTTAACAATCATTTAAGGAGATTAAAATGAAAAAAGTAAAATACATTATTTTTAATATTTTAATTGTTTTTAATTCTTTAATTTTTGCTTGCAACGTTTATTTCTTGAATGATGGTCCAGGATATGTTTATACTAACGGACAGACTTTTAACAGTAATGAAGATGGTTACGCCCCTGCTGTTCCTCAAAATTTTGACGTTACTGTTTATTATACAGGTGTTAATGCACATCCTAAACTTACATGGACTCTAAACACAGAGTATGACGGGGAGACTTATTACATTGAAAGAAGAATTACAGGGCAGCAAAATTTTTCTTTCTTAACAACAGTTAACTGGACTACTAATCAGTATATTGATAATACAATCAACTATGCTGGTGGTGGACCAAGTTTAGCAGAATATAAAATTAGAGCACACGACATAAATGGGAATTATTCTAATTATACTTCTGTGGAATCTGTACATTATGGTAATGCTTGGAAATTTGGAACAGGAAAAAATGGCAGCATAATTGATTATAAATTAGAACAGAACTATCCAAATCCGTTCAATCCAACAACTTCAATTTCTTACATCCTTAAAAAGCCAGGTTATGTAAGTTTGATTGTTTATAATTTTTTAGGACAGCAAGTTGCTGAATTAGTAAATGAATCACAGGATAAAGGCTACCATACTGCTAACTTTAATGCATCCAACTTACCATCAGGTATTTATTTCTATAAACTAAATGCCGGTGAGTTTACTGAAGTTAAGAAAATGCAGTTAATCAAATAACATCATAAGGGCAAGTTGAAACTTGCCCTTTATTAAAAATTTTATGAATCATAAAATAGCAAAATAATTATAAGGTTAAATCATGAAAAGAATATTATTCGTTTTATTATTTATTTCATTTAACGTTTTAAAAGCTCAGGTAAACAATCCTTTTTCCAATTTTAATATTGGTTTTTATGGCGGCATTAATTTTTATAATACAAACAATATTAGAGGCGATTTTATCGTTGAACTTAAAACAAATCTCACATCTTCCCTTAAACTTAAAGCATCTGCCGGTTATTTTAAGACGATTCAACCGATATCTTATACTGTAAGAAAATACGCTGAAAATCCTATTGATACACTTCCAAAATTTATTGCAACTAAATATGATTTAATAAGTAAAGATTATGATATTTTCCCGATTACCTTAGGAATTCAATATAATTTCAATCAAAGTGTTTTATCGCCGTATCTTTCAATAGATGTAGTTTATAACTTTATGCATACGTTCATAAAAACTTCACCACCTGAAGTTTGGTCTTATAATTCAATAGATGAAATACCTGCCGAATTTAAGGAAAAGCAAAAACATGAAGAACTTCCGAACAATTCATATGGAATAATATTAGGAGTAGGTACATCATATAATATTTCATCAAAATTAAATCTTGATATTAGATACATGTTTAAATACGATAATAAGATTATCAACACGCACCATTTCATTGTAGGAATTAACTTTTAGCTAATTAAAAAATATAAAAATATGAAACCTTCATTTAAAGTTATTTCTTTTGTATTACTTTTCTTTGTTTTATTATTTACTACAAACTATTCGCAAATAATTAATAAAGAATATTTTCTTAAAAGACAGCTTATTCCTCGCGGGAAAAACGATATTAATTTTGTCAGCTTTATTTCTGATTTAAATAATAAAAAAAACAAAGTGTTTTCAGATAATAAATTAATAATTGACAGTATTATTGTTTATAACACAAATGCTACCAAAAAGAAATATAATTATACCTATGATAGTAAAGGTAGAATAATTTCTTTTATAATTTTTGATTTACAAAATGATTTGTGGGTAAATATTGAGAAGATTACTTTTACCTACGATTCATTGTCAAATAAAATATCTACATTAAGCGAATTTTGGAATGGTTTTATTTGAGATAATGATATGCTTATTAATTATTATTATGATTCAAATAGAAACGACACACTTGAAATATCTCAAGTATGGATGAATAATAAATGGAATAACAACTTAAAAATTGTAAATACATTTGATGAGAATGGAAACAGAATAAAAACATTAACGCAAATATGGAATGATAATAACTGGGTTAATTCATCAAAAGATTCCACTAAGTATTTTGAAAATGGATTAAAAAAATATATTCTATTACAAAGTTGGGATGGTAAAAATTGGGAAAATTATTGGCAATTAACTTTTAATTATAATGAAAAATGGCAACTTGATTCTATATTAGTTAAAACTTGGAATGGTAATTCCTGGAGGAATTATTATTTAACTACTATAACTTACAGTTCTGGTAATTCACAAATGGTTGGTTTAATTCAGGAGCGGGTCAATAATCATTGGGAAAACAATTCAAGGTATACCTACTTATATAATTCTCAAAATTACTTTATTCAAGGAATATATGAATATTGGATAAATGATCAGTGGTTGGCAGGAGATGGTGTAATACATATTTCAAATCCTGATGGTTTCGAAGAACATATATTTGCTAATTATGTATATGTTTATTATGACCAGGTTACGGATGTTTCTGTTAATAAAAAAACTAATTTGAATGCATATTCACTTTCACAAAACTACCCAAACCCATTTAACCCATCAACAAAAATAGATTATTCGATAAAAGAAGAAGGACAGGTAACATTAAAAGTATATGATATATTAGGCAGGGAAATAGCTACTTTAGTAAACGAAAACAAACCCGCAGGTAATTATACAGTTGAGTTTAATGCAGCAAACCTTCCAAGCGGAGTATATATTTACAAACTCACAGCGGGTAAGTTTACAGCAGTTAAAAAACTTATCCTCCTTCACTAAAGTTTACCATTCGTAACTTTAGTGAAGTATAGCTTCTGCGGACAAGTGCTGATGAAGTAATTTTACGAATATAAAGAGTTAAAGATGACATCTTTAAGAAAAGATGTCATCTTTTTTAAGATAAAAGAGTAAAGTAAAAAGATAAATGATATTAAGCTTGCCAAATCAAAATTTAATTATAAATGTACCACAATTGTAGGTCGAAGAGAATCTTTGACCAGCGCATACATTGAGTTAAACACAACCGGCGGCGGGGACCCCGGCTCATGCAAAAATTTCCGTAGAACAGGTTTTAACCTGTTCGTGATAGATAGTGTAAGCAGGTATTTCCACTCAAGCTTCCACACAATTGAAAACGTGAATTTTTGTATTCAACCATATTACTAATGAATTTTTTACAAAATAATTTTATCTTCGGATTATGTGAGCAAACCTCATCCTGTGTCCCTCTCTCTCGCATAAACGGGATTTTCAACCTGGCAAGGAGAGGGATTGATCTTGTAGGTCGAAGATTCTCTTCGACCAACGCATACATTGTGTTAAACACAATCAGTGGCGGGTACACTGGCTTACGCCGAAAAACAGAAAGTAACCGTAAAAGACCAGTACTCATAAAATCACTAGTGCGTCTACGACAATGCTCTCTTTTGCAGCAATTCCATGCAGGTTGTAACAGCGGATGAGTTTCTACCACAGGAAATGTTGAAGAATCAATAATCTGCTCAAGCAGCCATAGATGCTTGACCGCAGAAAAATCCCACCTGAAATGCAATGCTCTTTCCTTCCCTTTTTCCGTTAGTTCGTTTCTTAATTTGCTGTCTTTTATTAAATGTAAAATTGCAGCAGATATTTCTTTAATGTTTTCGGGATTAAAATAGTATGCACCGTTGCCGAATATTTCGGGAAGCGATGAGTTGTTCGATACGATAACCGGACAGCCGCAAGCCATTGCTTCAATCGGCGGCAGTCCGAAACCTTCATAGAGCGATGGAAATATTAACATCTCTGCATTTTTGAAAAGGCAGCATTTTTCTTCATCGGAAACATTTTCTTTAAACTTAATTCTTTTACGAAGCCGATAGTCTATTTGAGAGAAGTATAACTCTTCGACAAACACTTTCCAGTCGTTTCCTACAACTATCAGGTCGTGCGGTATCTTAATCGGCAACAGCACCAAACGATTCGATAATGCCATTGATGTTCTTCATCTTGCAAACTCTGCTTCTTGGTGCCCTGTTTCGATAGCATATTTAAAAGCAGTAATGGCATCTTTATATTTTTGATCATGGAGAAAAATCCATCCGGCTCTAAAATAGCTATTCATCTTAGTGATAATATTATCACACATCTCTCCCGCCCTTAGATAATACTCAATTGCTTTATGCTTTTCAATTTCAGATGATTGTTCGGCACACCAGCCGCAATGAAAAAGCAAATCACCTCTGTCGATTTTTTCATCTTTAAAACATTCAAGAAATAATGGGAACGCGACTTTGAAAAACCCTTCGTTTTCAAATTTAATTGCTAAATTATATGTAGAATTTCCTATTTTCATGTCTGCCCTTGCTCTAATCAAAATTACTTCTTAATAAAAAATTTTCCTTAATAATGTGTTGCAACATCCTTTTATCTGATAGTGTACAGCATTTACAATTAGTGACATAGGCAATGTATTTAAGGGATAAACGGTTTCTAAATAGTATAGGAGGAATTTTGCGGGTTCTTGATACTCATTCTCATTTTCGATAGGTTGAATAACTAATTTGAATAAAATATGAGGTAAAAATGTTCGACGAAAATTATAAATTCACTTGTGTTGACAGATTCTTAAAATATGTTAAATACGACACCCAGTCGGATGAAGAATCGGAAACCTTTCCAAGTACGGAAAAACAAAAATTACTTTCAAAAGATCTTGCAGACGAATTAAAGAAAATGGGTTTGGAAGATGCGCATATGGACGAGTGGGGATATGTTATGGCTACTCTGCCATCCAACACCGATAAAGAAGTTGACCCGATTGCATTTATTGCTCACGTCGATACTTCACCTGCCGTTTCCGGGGAAAATGTTAAACCTTTAATCCATAAAAATTACCGGGGCGGCGATATTGAACTGCCGAACGGAGGATGGGTAATTAAAGAAAGTGAAAACCCGGATTTGAAGAATATGATCGGGTTTGATATTATTACTTCCGACGGAACAACATTGCTCGGTGCCGACAACAAAGCAGGTGTTGCAGAAATATTGGACGCAGTTGATTATTTGCTCGCTCACCCTGATGTAAAACATGGCACAATTAAAGTTTGCTTCACCCCTGATGAGGAAGTTGGCAGAGGCACCGAAAAGATAGACCTTAAAAAGTTAGGTGCAAAGTATGCATACACTATAGACGGTTCGAGCCGCGGTGAAGTTGAGATTGAAACCTTCAGCGCCGATGCGGTTAACATTACTTTTATCGGCAAAAATATTCATCCCGGTTATGCAAAAGGGATTATGATCAACTCGATGAAAGTCGCTGCTGCATTTATTGATTCTCTTCCAAAAGACAAACTTTCACCCGAAACGACGGAAGAGAGGGAAGGTTACGTTCATCCGGTTGGTATTAACGGGAATGAAGAAAAAACTCTTGTAAAATTTATCATTAGAGATTTTGAAACTCCGAAGCTAAAAGAGTATGAAGATTTGCTGAAAAAACTTGCCGATGAAACCGTTGCAAAATTTCCCGGCAGCAAATTAGAATTCGAAGTGATAGAACAATACAGGAATATGAAAGAAATCCTGGACCAGCACCCTTCGGTTTATGAATATGCATTTGAAGCGATGAAAAATCTGGATATCGAACCGATTACTCATCCTATCAGAGGCGGAACAGACGGAAGCCGGCTTTCGTTCATGGGTCTTCCCACCCCGAACATCTTCGCAGGTGAACACAGTTTTCATTCACAGGTAGAATGGGTTGCCGTGCAGGATATGGAAATGGCTGTAAAAGTTATCGTAGAACTTGCACAAATCTGGGAACAGAAATCTTAGGTTGTAGGAAGTAGGTGGTGGTGGGCTGGTGGTTGGTTGTTTTTATAGTGGAAGAATGTATGAATAATAAAAGTTATAGACGACGATTTCTAAATTTGAGGAATTAGAAATCTATCAGTTAGCTGAAAAGCTGAGTGATATGATTTGGGATATTGTTATTAAATGGGATTCATTCCCACGATGGACTGTGGGCACCCAATATGTTGATGCCGGCGATAGTGTTGGGGCTAATATTTCGGAAGGATATGGAAGAGGGAGTTATGCTGATCGTTCAAGATTTGCTAAAATCTCAAGAGGATCTTTATTTGAAACAAGACATTGGACAAATAAATCTTATCGCCGGAAATTAATAACTGATCAAGAATTCACAGAGATAAATAATATTATCGAAATACTATTGCCCAAACTAAGTTCGTATATAAATTATCTAAATGCACAATCAAAAAAACAAAACTCAAAATAAAATTATAGGCATGACAACCAACCTCCGACCTCCAACCACCCACTCCCCGGAGCTTATGGCACCGGCAGGCGATTGGACAATGCTGAGAACCGCTGTTAGTGCAGGCGCTGATGCTGTTTATTTCGGTGTTGATAAACTTAACATGCGGGCTAAAGCAAAAAACTTTTCACTGGATGAGCTGCCTGAAATAGCAAAGTTCTGCAAAGAGAAAAATGTTCTAACATACCTTACACTTAATACAATTGTTTTTGAAGATGAGCTTACTGATGTGAAAGAAATTTTATCCGCAGCAAAATCAGCAGGAATTGACAGAGTAATTTGCTGGGACCTTGCTGTGGCGGAACTTTGTAATGAATACGAAATGCCGTTCTGTGTTTCCACACAGGGCTCTGTTTCAAACTCACTTTCTGCTTCGGTTTATGAAAAATTAGGAGCTGTAAGAATTGTTCTCGCACGCGAATGCTCTTTGGATGAAATTAAAAAGATAAGAGCAAATACTAAACTTGAAATTGAAGCTTTCGTACATGGCGCAATGTGCATTGCTGTTAGCGGTAGATGTTTTATGAGCCATCACCTGTTTGGACAAAGCGCTAACCGCGGAGAATGCGTTCAGCCTTGTAGAAGAGAATATGAAGTTACAGATAATTCAATACACAAAACTTTGATGCTCGGTGAAGATTATGTTCTTTCCCCAAACGATTTAAATACAATCGAGTTTATTGATAAACTAATTGAAGCCGGGATCGACTCATTTAAAATAGAGGGTAGAAAACGCAGTCCCGAATATGTAGCAAAAACTGTTTCTGTTTACAGGAAAGCAATCGATCTTTATTTTGAAAACAAACTCACCCCTGAAATTAAAAAAGAAATGTTTGAAGAGCTTGAAAAGGTTTACAACCGCGGTTTCTCAGCAGGATTTTATTTTGATGTTCCTTCGTCGGAAGATTATGCAAACATTTACGGAAGCAAAGCTACCACAAGAAAAGTTTATCTCGGCAAGGTTCTTAATTATTATAAAAAGCCGAAAGTGGCACACATATTAATTGAATCCGGTAAGGTTAAAAAGAATGACAACTTGCTGATAATCGGAGAGACCACCGGTGTTGTTGAGTTTAAACTTGAAAATATGCTGAGAGACGATAAACCTTTTGATGAAGCCGCTAAAGGTGATGAAATTACATTTAAGCTTAATGAATTAGTAAGACCGAGAGATAAGGTTTATGTTTTGGAAGAAGTAGCAGCAGAAGCAGTAGCTAAAAACAAATAGGTTATTAATTGAATTCTGCATTCATCATACTATGGTTCACAAGAACATTCTTTCAATTCAATAGATAATTGTTTATCATTTTTTTTTGGTTCCATTTCCATTAGTAACGAACTCAAAATGTTTAAGAATTCCCCTCTTATTTTTAAATTCGGGTTTGGTATGATCAATATCTTTAATATTTTCAGGTACAATA
>BDSV01000178.1 GCA_002898075.1 bacterium BMS3Abin03 | reverse complement strand
CGTATCGCTTAAATAGAGTTTCGGTGCTTTAATTAATCTCTTCGATAAATTACCCGACCATGCCGGAAGAAGATTTATCATAAAAATAGCTTCGAAGAGAGTGGTGTACCTTTTAAGCGTTGTCTGAGGAATTGCAGAAGAACGTGAAAACTCCGCAAAGTTTAAAAGCGTACCTGCACGCGAAGCAAACAGCTTAAGTAAATTCGGCATTTCACTTAACTTTTCTATGTTTGAGATGTCTCTCACATCCAGCTGCAGAATTGTTGTAATATACGAATTAAACCACGCGCTCTGCCTCTCCCTGCTTTTACGTTTAAGCATTTCAGGAAAACCGCCGGTGATTATTCTTTTAATTAAATCATTTCCGGTTGCCTGAATGTTCGGGAGAGGATATTTTTTCTTAAAAATCTCATCAATAAAGTTTTTCTCTGTTCCCGTTAATTCACTTTGTGAAAATGGAAACAGGTTTAATATTTCTATTCTTCCGGCAAGTGATTCGGAAATTTTGGGCAAAAGAAGCACGTTGGATGAACCGGTGAGAATAAATCTTCCGGCTTTACGGTTTTTATCAACAACAGATTTTATTGCGGGAAAAATTTCCGGAACTTTCTGTACCTCATCGATTGCAAGCTTACCGCTGTAAGCTTGTAGAAAATCTACCGGATTGTTTTTTGCCGCTGATAATATTGCTGCATCATCGAAGGTTAAATATTTAGCCGGGTACCTGCTGCCGGTAAGATGTTTTATTAATGTGCTCTTACCTGTTTGTCTTGCACCATGCAACAGCACAACCGGAGAATCCGATAGGGCACGAAGAAGCTTATATGTAATTTTTCTTTCAATCATCGCTGCAAAAATAATACTTATGTGGATGATATTCAACCATCAAGTGGATGATAATCATCCACTGCGTGGACGATTTGCACCCCCGCTAAAGCTTCCCCCTATTTTTCTCTCTTAGATTTCACATCGGGTGCGGAATGACAAAGCGGAATATATTATTTCCAAGCTCAGCGTTCTCTGCGTAAACCTTTTGGCACTCTACGCTAAAAATCCTCGCTAATCCCTCGTTGCTTCAAATGTACCTTCGAAGCCGAAGTTTTGTATATCGGTCCAGCGCCAGATACCGGAAAACTTTCCGTCTTTAATCTTACCGATAAGCATCGTGTTTATCTCAACATCGGTCGGGTTAAGATTTACAAACATCGAATCATTTTCAATGTAACCCTCTAAGTATCCGCTTCCAAACTGCTTCCCGCAATCCGGACAAGAGCGAATTTGTCTTATAGACCAGTTTCCCGTAACCTTGCCTGAATCTGCTTCGTTCACATAAATAGTACCATCTCCTACCAAATCTCCTAAAAAGTTATAGCTTCTGTAAATATAACTTCCATAAGGAGACTTACCGGCAGACTCTCCGGCTGTGCAGGAAATAAGCAGGAGAAACAAAACAGATGAGACCAGTATTATAATTAATTTTTTCATTTCACACTCTTCAATAATATTTTACATATCAATTTCAAACTTGAAAATCTAATATATTTTATCCGAAATCAACAGATTAAATAAGAACCATCTCATATATATACACTATTTTAATTGGTATTCGGATTTTACAATAAACTCCTCTCTTTTTAAGAGAGGATAAAGGTGAGTTTATAATAAAACCAAAATCCGAAAACCAATTTGTAAAAGGTATAATTATCTGAATCGCTTTCCCGGTTATATTGAATGTACTGCTGCATGAACCTGATTAAGCCGGAAACGACAGCAATTATTTGTTGTTCCCAACTTAATTGATAATCCCAAAAATTGAAAGATGCCGTGTTATCATGGTTGATAATCAACTACTGAGTGGTTAATTATTTTTGACCGGTCGCGCGGTTGTTTTGATAAACCCTGCCTGCTGCATGCAGGCTTTAAAACGGTTAAATAATTATTCCCGTTTTCGTTTAAATTCACCGGGATAAAGTCTACGTTGCACAAGTCTGAACTGTCATTCTGAATGGAGCGAAGCGAAATGAAGAATCTCAATCCTGTTAATATCGAGTCACTTCTTCCGATAAATCGGAATCAGTGTGACATAAATTAGTTCTGCAACAGACTTTAAATTCCGGTGTTAATGATAATTTGGATTTTTCACACACGCTCTGAAATAGCGAGCTGTTTAATAATTTAACCGTTAATTGTTTCTTAATAGCAAAAAAATTAGCCGGTTATCCTGAGTTATTTTTAAAATTTTTCTCTCTTTGAATAAAAAGCTTATCTTTGCACTTTTATATCATCAAAACAGGGTAATACTTGGCGGCAGCAGCAGCAAACAAAAATATAACTAAGGGTGGTTGGAAGTTCCCCCGTGCGTTCTGGACGGCAAACATTGTCGAGCTGTTCGAAAGAGCTGCATACTATGCGGTATTTATTGCAATAACATTATATCTCTCGAGGGTTGTTGGTTTTAACGATATAAACGCCGCATGGATAGGCGGTGTATTCTCTGCCGGTTTATATTTTCTACCCCCGTTCACCGGTGCTTTTGCAGATAAGATCGGCTTCAGAAATGCCGTTATACTTGCTTTTAGTCTGCTAACTCTCGGTTACTTTACTCTTGGAGCTTTACCGTACAAACCGGTTGTTATTCCCGCGCTTGTAATCCTTATGTTCGGCGGATCATTTATAAAATCAATAATTACCGGAACGGTTGCAAAGACTACAAGCGAAGAAACCCGCGCAAGAGGCTACTCGATATTTTACGGTATAGTTAACGTAGGTGCGTTCCTGGGTAAAACATTTGCATACCCGTTAAGAATTGATTGGGGACTTCGTTCGATAAATTTTTATGCCGCAATAATGACTCTTATTGCGCTGATAGTTGTTTACATCTATTATAAAAATGTTAACTCCGACGGTGAAGGAAGATCGTTCGGTGAAGTGTGGCAGTCGTTTGTTAAAGTTGTTACAAACGTCCGGCTTATCCTGCTGATAATTATTGTAAGCGGGTTCTGGATAATACAGCACCAGCTTTATGCAACAATGCCTAAGTATGTGCTGCGCACCGTCGGCGAGCATGCTTCGCCGGAATGGATAGCCAACGTTAATCCGTTAGTAGTGATGACTACGGTGGTTTTCATTACAAATATGATGAGGAACGTAAAAGCAGTAAACTCGATGATTGTGGGAATGTTCCTTATGCCTTTATCTGCTTTGTTAATGGCTTCCAGTAATGTTCTCGAATCGTTCGTAGGTACGTCTGTTTCATTCTTCGGATTATTTTCCGCACACCCCATTACTATTATGATGATAGCGGGAATTGTTGTTCAGGGTCTGGCAGAAACTTTTATCTCACCGCGCTTCCTGGAATATTTTTCTTTCATGGCTCCGAAAGGGGAGGAAGGGCTTTATCTCGGCTTCAGCCATCTGCATTCATTTATATCTTCACTCATCGGATTCGGTATTTCCGGCTACCTGCTTACCGCTTACTGCCCCGATCCCAGAACTTTATCTGCCGCAGAAAAGCTTCACGCTTACGACCATGCATATTATATCTGGTTTTATTTTGCTGGAATTGCAATGACAGCCGCGATCGCCCTGATTATTTATAAAAAAATATATGATAAAAAAGACAGCAAAATAGAAAGGTCTTCATCCTAATGCACTTCAGATATTATATTGCGTTCGTTGTTTTATTGCTGGGCACACCATCGTGCTCTTCTAAAATTGAATATCTTCCGGCAGACATTTCAGGGTTAACGTTAGTAAACAGATTAACCGGAGACGACGCCGGGGAATTTGTTAATAATTTACACTTTGAACCGGTAGCAGATACGAAAAACGAAATCGGTTTTTATCAAAGTGAAACCGGGAGCGCAGTGATTTATATTGCTCATTATAATAACAAGGTGGAAGCCGATAATAATTACAAAAAAATGACCGGGAAAATTTCAAAAGGAACATCCGTATTTATAAAGCCCGGCTATATTTATGTTGATGAGCATAAAATTTTCCGCTGTTTCGGTATGGGGCAGAGCCACTTTGTGTTTACTTTAGATAAAGAATTGTACTGGGTTACCGCAGATACTTTTATAGGGAAAAGTTTTGTAGAGAAGTATCTCGACTTTATCGATGAATATTACAAGTAAAAAATTTTTTATTCCAGCCCTTCAATTGATCTCATATACAAGCAAAAAACGATTTTAAATTTCATTGCTTATCGTTAACTTTCTTCCAACACTTACAAGTATTTATCCGGTGTCTTTTTAATGATCAACAACCGAAAGCATATATTTTTTATAGCTATAATTTTTCTTGCCGGTGCAAACATCTTTCCACAGGGTTATTGGAAGCAGAGAAGTTCCCCTACGGACAAGCTGCTTCGCCACGTTTTTTTTGTCGACAGCATAAACGGCTGGGCTGTTGGTGGAGAGGGGATTATAATTCACACTACTGATACGGGTATAAGCTGGATCGTTCAAAACAGTACGGTTACAACACCGATTGTCGGTTTGTTCTTTCTGAATAAAAATACCGGGTGGGCTTTAACCTGGACTAACACCCCGCCGTTCAAAACAATAATTTTAAAAACATCAAACGGTGGTGATGAATGGGTAGCCGAAGACTTTCCTGAACCAAATATATTTATGCAGGCGGTTTATTTTTTCGATGAAATGAACGGCTGGACAGGCGGAACAAAAATAATGGGCACAACCGATGGCGGTTCATCATGGTTCGATGCTAACGTAGATTCTAATTTTGTTTCGGGTCTTCCCGTTATTAGTTTTAATTTTTACAGCAGGCAATACGGTTTTGCATCCGGCGGGTTCCGGGATCTTGCCGGGGTTGTATGGCGAACAACTAACTTCGGCATAAGCTGGGAGGCAATGGGTATTGCCCCGGATCCAATCCACGAACTGTACATTGCCGATTCATTAAAAATTATCGGCTTATCCGGAGACCCGGAGGGCATCTTCAGCATCGGGCTTGTAAAAACTACAGACGCCGGCTTTAGCTGGAGTTTCGATGAGATAGGAATTTTCGGCGTTGTCTTTGCCTTTAAATTCAGAACTCCCAAAGAAGGATGGGCGGCAGTCGGCAGCAGATTTTTGTATTCACTGAACGGCGGCGATACATGGTCTGAAATGCTTACTCCCGACAGCACCATTGTTTACGATCTATGTTTTCCCCAGCCGGGTTACGGCATCGCTGTAGGCAGCAACGGTGTTATATTAAAATACGATCTGCCTGTAACCGGTGTTGAAAAAGAAGAATCAAATGCCGGATCATTCCGGCTTTATCAAAATTACCCGAATCCGTTTAACCCGGTAACA
Organism: bacterium BMS3Abin03; assembly: GCA_002898075.1. GTDB lineage: Bacteria > Bacteroidota > Ignavibacteria > Ignavibacteriales > Ignavibacteriaceae > BMS3ABIN03. Next base: position 38,199 of record BDSV01000178.1, on the reverse strand, counting down.
AGAATCAGGTACACAATTCCAACCCCCCTTAATCCCTCCTTTGGCAAAGGGGAGAACATAGGAGGAATTTTTGTAAGCTTAAAAGTGTATGATGTTTTGGGAAAAGAAGTTGCAACATTAATCAACAAAGAATTAGCTGCGGGTGAATATGTTGCTGAATTTGACGGGTCCGGTTTAACAAGCGGAATATATTACTACCGGTTACAAGCAGGAAAATTTGCTAAAACGGAAAAAATGATCTATCTGAAATAAGGAACTATACTGCGTTCAATTCTATTTGGTTTTTAAGATTTCCGATCATTTCCCTTATACTGCTGTCATTCTCTTTTGCCTTTTCTATCGAAGCGCAGGCATGCACAACAGTAGAATGATCGCGCCCGCCAAAGTGCAACCCTATTGTTTTCAGCGACGACTTAGTTAATTCTTTGGAAAGATACATAGCAAGCTGCCTTGCCTGTACTATTTCTTTTTTTCTCGTTTTATCTCTTACTTTATTTTCCCCGATATTAAGATAATCACAAACAACTTTTGTTATCGAGTCGATAGTTATATTGTTCGTTTTGCGGTCTGTGGCAATTTCTTTCACCGTTTTTCTCACAAGGTCGAGGGTAATTTCTTTAGAGTTTAGTGAAGCATTTGCGAGAAGTTTTATCAGGCAGCCCTCCAGCTCCCTTATGTTCGATTTTATATTCATAGCAATATATTCAAGAATGCCGGTTGAAATTATCATTCCGTAATCTTCGGCTTTTCTTTTTAAAATAGCTATCCGGGTTTCTAATTCGGGCGGCTGAATATCGGCGGAAAGCCCCCACTGAAACCGTGAAATAAGTCTTTCGTTCAGCCCTTTTAGGTTTTTCGGTGGTTTGTCGCTGGTAAGTATTATTTGCTTTCTCGATTGATGCAGGGTATTAAAAATATGAAAAAACAGGTCCTGCGTTTTTTCCTTCCCAATCAGGAATTGAATATCATCTATTAACAGAACATCCATATTCCGGTAAAAACCCGAGAACTCATTTACCCTGTTTGCCTGAATTGCTTCAACAAACTCAACAGTAAAAATATCAGATGATAAATATATTACCCTCTTTTCCGGGAACCTGTTAACAATATCATTGCCAATCGCCTGTATCAAATGAGTTTTCCCCAAACCGACACCGCCGTAAACAAAGAAAGGATTGAAAGATGTGCCGCCGGGATTATCGCTTATAGCACCGGCTGCAGCGCGGGCAAGCTGGTTTCCCTCGCCTTTAATAAAATTCTCGAACGTGTACCGTGGATTAAGAAACGATTCGAAGTCTTTTTTAACTATCTTTCTTTCGTGTGGTTTTTCTTCAACAGCTACCCGTGTTTTCCCAGAAGCCGGTACGTCTAACCCGCTTGCAGTTTCCTCAACAATAACATATTCAAGTTTTGCATCCTGCCCTATTACATCGTTTATCGTATTTCTAATCAGCGCATTGTAATGTTCGTCAATCCATTCCCAGAAAAACTGGCTGGGCAATTCTACTTTCAATGTACTGTTGCTAAACTCGAGAGGCTTTATCGGAAGGAACCAGGTATTATAAGTCATTTGCGTAACATTATCTTTAATTTTACTGAGACAGCTTTTCCATACCGATACTGTTTCCCGTGTTAAAGCAGTTTGTTCCATACTATCACTGTTCATTGATTAGTTATCCACAGATTTAAAAGCCAACAAAATTAAGTTTATAAATAAAACGAGAGTGTTTTTCTTAAATTAAGATTTTTTATCAACAACTTATCAACATCAGGTGGGCGCTGTAACATCTTAAAAAACAATATGTTGGATGTCCCACTTAAAAATCACTCACAAAACACTTGTTGAATTCTCAATTTGGTATCAAAAATAATTTGTGAAACATTTTCACAAAGGAAAGTTGTCAACATGTTATCCACACAATTTCCGATGCCCTGATGTATCTAAAAAATATGAAGTATTTACCTACCGTGCAAATTAATTCTGAGAAAAATAATTCATTTTTTGAAAACCAAACATATCTGAAAGAATAAAAGCAGGATAGACGGCGAAAAATATTTTTATAAGAGAATATAATTAAACAAGTTAGCAGAATTATTTTAGTTCAAGTTGTTGTAATTGCATCGATAAATATTTTTTACAGTGTTAACAATGCATTTGGCTGCTAAGATCAACCGGAAAAAAAGAATTTCCGATAACTCATAATTCTATTGAATTAATAAGGTTAAACAACTAAATTTGTAATCTTTTTTGAAAGATTTTTAGGAGTAATAATGAAGCGAACGTACCAGCCGAGTAACAGGAAGAGAAAAAACAAGCACGGCTTTAGAGAAAGAATGAAATCCAAAAACGGCAGAAAGGTTCTGGCAAGAAGAAGAGCCAGAGGAAGAAAACGATTAACAGTTAGTGACGAGTTTTAGTAACTTTTGAAAAAGTATGGATTGCCTGCACGGGAAAGAATAAAAAGTAAGAAGGACTTTGAGAATATATACAAATCCGGGGTTTTGGTAATCTCTTCAAATAGAAAAATTAAAGCCACTTATTTAATTGAACCCGAAACCGTAACCCCGGGTGTTAAATTTGCCGCAGCAGTATTTAAAAAATCGGGTACAGCCGTATGGAGAAACAGAGTTAAAAGATTGCTGAGGGAATCATACCGGCTGAATAAAAACGAACTCATTAATTTATGTATTAAGAAGAGAAAACTTTTGAAGATAGTCTTCTCACCGAATTTACTGAATCAGAGAAAGAACAGGAAGCCCCGGCTCGAGGAAATTATGCCGGGTGTGGTTGAAATAATTAACTTAATTAAATTATCTTTATAAATGTTTTATTTTAACGGATTGATATTAACCGCCGATTTTCTCTCGAAAACACTCCATGTTCAAATTTGTTTTCCAATCCGGTCATATTTTATAAGAAGAGATATCATAGTACCGGTTTCTATTGCCTTGAAAAAATCATTAGAAAGATAATCGTTTAATAGAGGAATTTTGAATGGATAAAAATACGACAATAGCTTTTGTGCTTATCGGGGCTATTCTTGTAATATGGCTTTATATGAACGCACCGGAACCGGTTAAAATTGAACCCGGACAGAAGGATTCAACCTCGGTTCAGATAGATTCAATTAAAACCGAACCCGTCGAAAGAAAAAAAGAACCTGTTGAAAAAAAGAAAGAATTAGTTACTCAGCCGGTGAAAGAAGATACGCTTGAGTACGGAAAATTCTTTAAACCCTCTTCTGTAAAGGAGCGGATTATTACCATTGAAAACAGCGATTACATTATCGAGCTTTCTAACAGGGGCGGTAATTTTCATAAATTTTATCTGAAAAAATATAAAAACTGGTACTCGATAAACGGAAACGGTAGCAACGACTATTATAAAACTTCGGTGCAGCTAATTAATTACCCGCTGGGAAATACTTACGACATCTCGTTCGTCTCTTCCGATGGAAAAGCAATTAACACATCCAACTTTATTTTTGATACAGACCTTAAATCCGGTAAATATTCTATTTCAGATGACGACTCCCTAATTATTAATTTTACTCTAAGCGCCGGTAATGATAAAGAACTGATCAAACGATATATCTTTTACGGGAATAAATATGAAATACGGAGTGAAATTGAGCTGATTAATATGAACAATGTAATCAGCAACAATACCTACGACCTGGTTTGGAGCAACGGGTTAAGATTCGTTGAAAAAAACAGCGTTGACGAAGCTACCTATTCTAACTCGAGTGTTTACTCGGGAGGTGAACAAACAATAATTGATGCTTCATCGGTAGGAGAAACAGAGCAGAAGGATTTTAGCGGAAGTATCGATTGGATAGCTGTGAGGAACAAGTACTTTACAGCCGTTATTGTCCCTGATAATCCGCACGAAGTCGAAGGCGCTTACATAGAGGGATACCGGATAGCATTAAATAAAGACGGGGTTGCCGAATATTATAATGCCCGGCTTATCCTGCCGTTTAAAAATACAAATTACGATAAAAAAACATTTACGCTTTATGTAGGACCTGTGGATTATAATACTCTGAAGAATTTAGGACACAACCTGCAGGCGCTTGTGGATTTCGGCAGCTTCTTCGGACTAAAGTTTATTGTTCGACCTATTGCCGAGTATGTTCTTCTTCCGCTTTTCAATTTCCTTCATGGATTTATACCAAATTACGGATTTGTCATAATAGTTTTCTCCCTGGTCATAAAGCTTGTAGTTTACCCGCTTACAAAGCAAAGCTACCAATCGATGAAAAAGATGCAGCTCCTGCAGCCGAAGATTCAGGAATTAAAAGAGAAGTACAAAGACGACCAGCAAAAACAGAGCAAGGAAACGATGAAGCTCTACAAAACCTACGGTGTAAATCCGGCAGGCGGTTGTCTTCCTATGTTATTGCAGATGCCGATATTCATCGCTTTATGGGGTCTGTTCAGAACGGCAATAGAATTAAGACAACAGCCGTTTATCTTCTGGATAAAAGACCTGTCACAGCCGGATGTTATTTATAACCTAGGATTTAAGCTTCCAATGTTTGGAATACAGGAAATTAGCGGTCTCGCTCTGCTGATGGGAATAACTACTTTCATTCAGCAGAAGATGACAATGAAAGATCCGAAACAGCAGAGTATGGTTTACATTATGCCGGTGTTCCTCACAATACTGTTTATGAGCTTTCCTTCCGGCTTAAACCTTTACTACTTCCTGTTCAACCTGTTTTCAATTTTGCAGCAGCAATACATCAATCATAAATCTGACGGGCTGGAACTAGTGCCGGTTAAAAATGCAAATAAAAAGCCGGGCATTATGGCAAGGATGATGGAAGCTGCCGAACAGCAGTCTAAAACCAAGCAGAAGAAAAAGCATTAACAAACGGCTTGTATATTTATAGAGCATTGAGATATATTTATAGATTAATCTTAATGCTCTTTTTTATTTAAGCAAATCCGAATGAAAATATTATACAAAATAATTTTTATCTCGATATTTCTTTCCGTTTCATCTATTTATGCGCAAAGTAAAAAAATAATCTCTCTCGAATTTCGCACCAGGGACTTGCCTTTCGGATTAACGGAGAAGGTTCCCGCGGAAAAGCCCGTTATCGGGTTAGCGCTGAGCGGAGGAGGAGCCAGGGGGCTGGCGCATGTGGGTGTATTAAAAGCATTAGTGGAAGCAGGTGTTGACCTGGAAATTATAACCGGTACAAGTATGGGAAGTATTATAGGAGGGTTATACGCGGTCGGTTATACTGTGGATGAACTCGATTCAATTGCCAGAAAAACAAACTGGAATGATCTTCTGTTAAATTCGGGAACCGGAAGGAGAGAGCTGTTTGTCGATCAGAAAATAACCGAGGACAGGGCTCTTCTTTCATTACGGCTCGACGGCTTAACCCCGATTATACCAACAGCTTTCAACGACGGGCAGAAACTATCGAATTATCTGACTCTTCTAATATTAAAAGCGCCCATCCATTCTCAAAATAATTTTGATGATCTGTTAGTAAAATTCCGTGCAGTTTGTACGAACCTTGTCACCGGCGAATTAGTTTCAATTGATAAGGGTTTGCTCAGCAAGGCATTGAGGGCGAGTTCCAGTGTCAGTTTTTTCCTCACCCCTGTAAAGTGGGATAGTCTTATTTTGGTCGACGGCGGCCTCGTTTCAAATATACCCGTTACAACAACCAAAAAAACCGGAGCCGACTTTGTTATTGCCGTTGATGCAACAAGCCCGCTGCATTCGAGAGAACAGATCAAACTGCCCTGGTTTGTTGCCGACCAGGTTGTAAGTATTCCCATGATGCATCTGAATAAAATGGAGGTTGACCTGTCGGACGCTTTAATTGTACCGCCGTTAAATAATATATCGGCAAGCGACTTCAGTAATATCGATTCGATAATAAATATCGGATACAATACAACGGTCGGGCAGTTGGAAAATATTAAAAGCAAATTGCATTCTATATACTTATCACGTTTATCCGCGGATAATTTTTTTATAAAGAATGTAGCTGCTGATAACGATCAGCCCGGAGAATTCCTGCCTTATTTAAAAAAATATGCTTCGCTGGATTCTGTATCCGGCATGGTTTTGAAAAAAGATATGATCACGCTGTACGAATCCGGCAGATATAATAAGCTGGATGTTGAACTGACAAATACAGGTGACAGCGTCCGGTTAAAATTTCTTTATGAGCTAAAGCCAATAATCAAAGCAACCAGGATTGTCGGTGTTAATACTGTAGATTCTGCTTATACACAAACACTCCTATCGGGATTAGCCGGTCAACCGTACTCAAAAACATTAGTAGTTAAATATGTAATAAAAATATTAAAATATTTTCGCAGCAAAGGAAACGTAATTGCAAATTTTGTAAAGGAAGATTTCGATCCGGCGTCCGGTGAGCTTTTACTCTACTTCAATATGGGAATTATTTCAGACATCAGGATTGAAGGAAGCTATACGAATAAATCGCTGATAATGCGCGAGCTTCCATTCAGACCTGGAGATTATTTATCATACGGGAAATTAAAAGAAGGAATTAAAAACCTCAGCACAACGAGTTTCTTTAAGAACGTTGAAATGTCTGTAGTTACAAAGAACAATCGAAACGAACTGGTAATTCATGTAGAGGAAAAGGCATCCAATTTATTACGCTTCGGCTTTTTAGCAGACGAGGCATATAATGCACAGATAAGCCTGGATATAAGAGATGAAAATCTTTTCGGCTCGGGTACAGAGGCGGGCTTATTTTTGTTCGGCGGTGCAAGCAACAGGGCTTACATATTCGAATTGAAAAATCACAGGATATTAAATACATACTTTACATATAATATTAGCGCATATTATAAATTCAGCGACATCGGTATTTATGAAAAAAATCCAATAGGTTCAGATAATACATTTTCTATATTGAAAACAGGGGAATACAGACAAATATTTTACGGGGCATCTTTATCTCTCGGCACCCAGATTGAAAAATTCGGCAACCTGATCTTTACCGGCAAGTACCAGTTTGACAAAGTGAAAAACACAGAAGAGGATAAAATAATTCCATATAAAACAAAACTCGTCAGTATAACGGCAAGCACAACTGTTGATAACATGGATAAATATCCATATCCGCAGCGAGGACTTTATTTTACGGGATTTTATGAAACTGCGCAAAGCTTTTTAGGCGGCGAACAAAGCTTTACAAGAGTCGGCATGGAGTTCCGGTATTTCTTTAAGCTGGGCAAAAGGAGCACGTTTGTTCCGAGAATGAGGATGGGATTCGGTGATAATACAATGCCGCTTAGTGAACAGTTCTTGTTGGGCGGGATGAACTCATTCTTTGGTATGAGAGAAAACGAATCACGCGGAAGGCAGGTTTTTCTTGCATCATTAATGTACAGGATCAAGTTGCCTTTTCAAGTATTCTTTGACACGTATTTAAAGTTCAGATACGATCTCGGTTCTACATGGGAAGAAGAATCGCAAATAAGGTTTAAGGATTTAAGGCATGGTATCGGTGCGACAATATCATTCGACACACCGGTTGGACCGGCAGATTTTGCAATAGGAAGAAGCTTTCTTTTAAAAAGAAACCTGCCTGAAAACCCGGTTAGCTGGGGAGAAATTTTATTTTACTTTTCTATCGGCTACGAAATTAATATTTAACTTCTTTTTCCCTTTGCCAGCTTGTAAAGCTCTATATACTTCTCAGCCGAATGTTTCCACGAATAATCTTTTTCCATCCCGTTCTTTTGAATCTTTTTCCAGACGGTTTGGTTATGAAAATTTCTGGTCGCTCTTTCCACGCTTGTGTAAAGTGCATGCCCCGTATGCTCATTAAATGAAAAACCTGTTCCGGTAGTTAAGCCATACCGGTTTAGTTCGTCCCAATCATGAACTGTGTCGGCAAGCCCGCCGGTACTTTTAACAATGGGAACTGTTCCGTATATCAAGCTGTAAATCTGATTCAGCCCGCAAGGTTCATAACGGGAGGGCATCAGGAACATATCTGCACCGGCTTCAATAAGATGCGCAAGCTCATCGCTGTACCCAATATAGGAACCCACCTTGTGAGGAAGTGTCTGCGAAAGCTGCCTGAACAGATGCTCGTATTGTTGTTCGCCGCTTCCCAGGATTAACCACTGCGTCTCGAGATTCATTAGATCATTAATTGCTTCGGTAAAAATATCGAACCCTTTTTGTGCAACCATCCTCGATATTATTCCAATAAGAGGTACTTTGGAATCAAACGGTATTTTAAAACGTTCGAGCAAAAACTTCTTATTCATAAGCTTTCCGCTGAGGTCATCTAACGAGTATTTATACGGAATAAACTTATCTGTCCCGGGGTTCCACAGCGTATAATCAACCCCGTTCAAAATACCGAACAGATCTTTTTTTCTTAAGTTAAGAACTTTATCCAACCCTGCACCGAATTCGGGTGTGAGAATTTCGTGCGAGTACTTGTTGCTAACGGTATTAAGTATATCGGCAAATACAATACCCGCTTTCATAAATGAAATTCCGCCATCGTGTTCTACGGGACCGCCGGGGTAAAATAAGTTCTTGCGTATCTCCGCACTTAAAAGAACCGATTTAGAAAATCTTCCCTGATAACCAATATTATGAATAGTAAAGAGCGTTGCCGTATGATCAAAAAGCTTATCCCAGTTGTAATTATCTTTAACAAAGAGCGGAAGCAGCCCGGTCTGCCAATCATTGCAATGAATAACGTCGGGTGACCATTGCATCCTTTGAAGGGCTTCGATTACCGCTTTAGAGAAAAGAATAAATCTTTCATCCTCATCCGCATCATTTGTATAAATTCTTCCGCGGTGAAAATAATGAGGACAATCAATAAGGTTTACCTGTACCTCCGATTCGGGTAAGGTGCACTGATGTACATGTGACGACCTGATTATGCCGTTTACACGGATAGGCATCTCGCCGATATCCCAATTATAATGCAGTCCATACTTTGCTTCATCTATGGATGAATATTTGGGCACAAAAAGTTTTACCTCACATCCGAGTTTCTCAAGTTCTTTTGGCAATGAACCGGCAACATCGGCAAGCCCGCCGGTTTTTGCATAGGGAACGGCTTCGGTAGCAACGAAAGCTATTTTCATTTAATGTCTTTTCTAAAATTTAATATTCTAAAGAAAAATATTAATTTAAATTCTATTATAATTATGTTTTCACAAATAACATACCGGATGCGCTATGAAAACCACAATTAACGAACTTGCCGTGTTTACAAATGGAAGCGATGAAAATAAAGCAATAATTTTCGTTCATGGGTTTCCTTACGACCACAGAATGTGGAACGCACAGATAGAAGAACTAAGTAAAAATTACTACTGTGTCTCGTATGATATAAGAGGTCTTGGCGAATCACCCGCCGGAGACGGACAGTTCACTATTGAAATGTTTGTTGATGATCTCGAATACATTATTGATAAACTACGTTTGGATAGACCTGTCCTGTGCGGTCTATCGATGGGCGGGTACATTTCTTTGAGGGCAATTGAAAGAATGGAAAACAAATTTAGCGGATTAATCTTATGCGACACTAAAGCTTCTGCTGACAACAATGCAGTAAAGATAAAAAGAGCCGGGGCAATTAAAAAAATTAACCGGGAAGGATTAAACCCGTTCGTCGATGAGTTCGTGAGGAATTGCTTTGGCGATGATTTTGTTAGAGATCATAAAGAAGAATATGACCGGGTAGTGAGTCATTCAAAAGAAAATTATCCCGAAGGCGTGAAGGGCTGCTTGCTGGCAATGGCAGCAAGGACAGACACAACATCGTATTTATCGAAAATTGCAATACCGGTTTTACTTATCTGCGGTGAGGAAGATAAACTAACCCCTCCCGATGTTATGATGTCGATGGCTGATAAAATTCATACTGCCGAATTTGTTGTAGTAGAAAAAGCAGGACACATGACACCGGTTGAGAATTCGAAAGAGGTTAATAAACACATTTATAACTTTTTAAAAAACTCAATTTGACCGGTTGTTTTAGTAAACGGTTAAAATGGTGTTAATGAAACGAAAACCCTAATTATTAACTGTTTTAACAGTTAAAGATTTGAAGCGGTTAACTCGAGACATTTAAAAAGGCAGTTGCCTCTAATCATTAAATTAGTGACCTGCAGAAGTGGTTAATAGCAGCAGTAAAAAAGATCAGATGCTAATAATCGAACGGAGCATTTATTTACACTTTACAATTTGTTATGTAAAAAACAACCAAATAACAACGCACTAAAAAGCTTAAATTATTAATGTATCCCCCCGATTTCCCCGATAAAGAGACCGTGTGGAAATTAGTAAACTTACCCCTGGCTCAACCATTCTTTACGAAAAATTCTTCTCTTAAGAAAAGATGGACTTTTAAAAGAAAAGCAATCGTCAAAATCTAATTGACATTATCAAAACAACAGCGTAGATTTATTTATTGTTTTGAATAAACAAGAATGAGGTGAGGCATGTCTTCAATAAGCGGTAAAACGGTCTTGATAACAGGGGGAGCATCCGGCATAGGCAAATTGATGGGGGAAAGGGTTCTGGAGGAGGGTGCAGAACAACTTGTTATCTGGGACATCGACGAAGCAAATCTTAAAAAAACTACCGAAGAATTTAAATCACAAAACTTTAATATATTACCGTACTTAATCGACATTTCAAAAACTGAAAGCGTAATTGAAACGGCAAAGAAAGTTAAAGATGATGCGGGCGCAATAGATATTCTTATCAATAATGCGGGAGTTGTTGTTGGTAAAAACTTCGTCGAACACACACATCGTGATATAGATTTTACAATGAGCATTAACGCCGATGCAATGATGCACATTACGCTTGAATTCCTTCCGGATATGATTACAAAAGGCAGTGGTCATATCGTCAATATTTCTTCGGCTGCAGGTTATGTTGGAAATCCGAAAATGTCGGTTTATGCTGCGAGTAAATGGGCGGCGCTCGGGTGGTCTGAATCGTTAAGAATAGAATTAGAAAAACTTGGGAAAGATCTTCACGTTACGACAGTCACTCCGTATTACATCAACACCGGAATGTTCGAAGGAGTAAAATCAAATCCGCTGCTGCCTATATTGGATCCTGATAAAGTTGTCAGCGCTATAATCAAAGCAATTAAAAAGAATAAACTGTTTGTGCGAAAGCCATTCCTGATTAAGCTTACACCGCTGGTAAAAGGTATTCTTCCCACGCGTGCTTTTGATTGGTTTGGAGGAAAGTTCCTCGGTGTTTATAAATCGATGAATGGATTCGTCGGACACAAGGAGAGAAGCGATGAATAATATTAATGAGGTATTCAACAAGCAAAAGCTGTTCTTTGCGGATAACGGAACGAGAGAGCTGAAATTCAGGAAAGAACAATTAAAAAAATTTCTGAACATTTTAAAAGAAAACGAAGAAAAGCTTAATGCTGCGATTTATAAGGATTTGAAAAAATCACCTTTTGAAACCTACGCGACAGAACTCGCGCTAATATATCACGAGATAAAACTTGCACTAAAAAAACTTAATAGGTGGTCGAAGCAGAAAAGAGTACGAACAAATCTTGCTAATTTTCCCGCCAGAAGCTATTTAATACCTGAGCCGTATGGAAATGCGTTAATCATTGGTGCATGGAATTACCCTTATCAGCTTTCTTTGCTTCCCGCGGTATCGGCAATTGCTTCAGGCAATACGGTTATCATCAAACCAAGCGAATTATCAAAAAACTGTTCGGCAATGATGGCGGAAATTATTAACAATAATTTCGATCCGGAGTTTTTCTATGTGCTGGAAGGCGGCGCAGAAACCGCACGTGATTTGCTTCAACAAAAATTTAACAAGATATTTTTTACCGGGAATCCACACATCGGCAAACTCGTTATGAAAGCTGCCGCAGAAAATCTTGCATCTGTTACGCTCGAGCTTGGCGGTAAAAGTCCTACCATTATTTTGGATGATGCAAATTTAAAAATGGCAGCAAAGCGGCTGGCATGGGCAAAGTTTTTGAATGCCGGACAAACATGCGTTGCACCGGATTATCTCCTTATTCACAAAAAAGTTAAAAATGAATTTCTAAACCTGCTTGTAAAAAACATAATAAAAAATCAGGGTGAAAAACCGGATGAAAGCGATGCCTTTCTCAGAATTATTAACGAAAAGCATTTCGACCGGCTTGCAGCGCTGATTGAAAAGGATAAAATCTTTTACGGCGGAATAACGAACAGAAATGAAAAGTATATCTCTCCAACCATACTCCATAATGTTTCCTTCGATGATAAAATAATGGAAGATGAAATATTCGGTCCTTTGCTTCCTGTTATCGAGTTTGAAAACACCGATGACATTTTAAAAGAAATTAAATCCAGACCGAAACCGCTGTCGTTTTATCTTTTCACAAACAATCGTTCATTAAGAGGAAAGATTTTGAATGAACTTTCTTTCGGCGGCGGTGCGGTAAACGATGCGATAATGTACTTTACAAATTCTAACCTTCCCTTCGGCGGAGTTGGCAACAGCGGTATAGGCGCTTATCATGGCAAAGCGGGCTTCAAAGAATTCTCGCATTATAAAAGCGTGCTTGTTAAAGCAAACTGGTTTGAACCGTTTATAAAATATCCACCCTATTCTGATTTGAAGAAGAAATTACTCAAGCTGTTTTTAGAATAATGTAACAGCATCTGCAAGAAACTATTGTTTAACCCTTTTAACGGTTTATTAAAACGACCTGTTAACTTATGTTACGTTTAACAAATAGTAGAACTCGATTACAAAAAATCTTCTCTGCAACCGCTAACTCTTTAGAATAAAAAAGGAATAAACATTTTTGTTTTTTTCATATAACTTTTATAAGCATCGCCGAAATAACTTAGGTTCTCGGCTTCTTCTATCTTTGCCGTTAGTGTTAAAAAGACGGTTGCTGCTACAACTAAACAAACACTTAAAAATGAAATTTGTTTGAAAAACACACCCCAACCAAGAAAAAATAATGAACTGTAAAGAGGATGCCGGATATAGCGATAAATACCTGCCGTTACCAGCTTAGTCGTCTTTTCTAATTTCAGCAGCGAATGGTAACGACGCTGATTGTTTTGGTTTCCCTTCTTGTATAATAATAAAAATCCGTGAATGACCAAGTACCCGGAGATGATCAGTAATAACCAGGAAATAATATGCAGAATACTAAAGGGATTGTAAAACCAATAATCAAGGTTTAATAGAATTAGAGCTGTAATTGATTCAAAAGCGAAAAGACGATAGAAACCATGAGAACGAAAATTGCGTAAAGATTTACGTGATACAAAAACAATAATTACAGACAAACCGATAAATATAAACACCTTGAGTTGAAAAGACATACTTTGCTCATTTGATTATAATATCAGCAAGCTCTATCCATCTACTCTTATCAAAGAAAAACCGTCTGGTTAATAAAGTTTCAATTCAATCACTATGGCAATACAGGATAGTGATTCGATTTACTTTGATTCCTTAATCAATTCGATTGATACTCTGCGATTCATTGCCCTGCCGGTTTCAGTAGAGTTGTCGGCAATCGGAAAATCAGGACCCAAGCCAACTGCTTCCAATCTCGATTCATCAATTCCGTTTTGAATTAAATAGCCGGCAACCGCATTAGCCCTCTCAAGAGAAAGCTGTTTGTTCCGCGAATAAGAACCGGTACTATCTGTGTGCCCTTCAATCCTCCATTTAGTTTCCGGGTATTTATTCATCACCTTTATAACTTTATCTATTTCTGCTTTAGCACCGGAAAGTAATGTTGATTGTCCGACATCGAAAATAACTCCGCCGGTTAGTACGAAAGTTGACAGCTTAGGTAATACAACTTCTTGTTTTTTTATTAAACAGCCCCATCTGTCTACTTTTGCTCCTGCCGGAGATTTAGGACAACGATCATTATAATCCGGAACCCCGTCTTTATCTCCATCCAAAGGACAACCTCTTTTATCGACAGGAACATTCTCCGGTGTATCTTTACAAACATCAATATAGTCGGGTATTCCATCACCATCCGAATCGACAGGGCAGCCATCCGGAGTTACCTTGATGTTTGCAGGAGTGTTAGGACATTTATCCAAATAATCCGGAACCCCGTCAGCGTCGGTGTCAATAGGGCACCCAAACTGATCTACTCTAACCCCGTGTAAAGTATTCGGGCATATATCGTCGATGTCATCCACACCGTCTCCATCGGAGTCTTTCGTTCCTCCAAAATAAAATGTAAACCCTGCATATCCCGAATAAAAAATATCAAAGTCCGATCCAGCGACAACATCATCAAGATTATCCGACCGGATGTAATTAATATTTGCACCCAGGTTAAAACTTAAAGATCTTGAAAATAAAAACTTCATTCCTATTTCGCCATTAAGCATGTATTCATGTCTGCTATAATCTCTTGCCTTATTACGCGTAAGAAGATTACCGTTCGGGTCACGTGGATCGTAATACAGATATGAAACACCTGCCGCTGCATAAGGCAGGAATTCATTTGTTATTGCTAAAATGTAAACGGCGCCTCCACTCAAAAGGAATTTCGTTGTTCTGAAGCTATCAAGTCCCGGTCTGGATGATGTTCCCCCGGAGCCCTTAAGATATCCCCAGGCAGCACCGAACCGCACACCCCAGGTACCGATTCGAGTGGTTTGGAAAAAATACTCTCCCAATACCCGTGAGGTATAATCAAATTTATTATTTCGAAAGTCTGAAAAAGTGAGTGTTGCCCCGCCTTCGATTGATATACCTATTTTACCGGAAAGCGGATGATACTTTTTTATAACGCTTTTCTGCGAGAAAACAACTGATGAGGAAGCAATAAAAAATATGATTAGAATAGTTATAGTTTTCATCTTATACCTAATAATTACATAAGAGTAATAACTCAGTAAAATTTAAAGTGCTGATGATATAAATCTCAAATATGTTTCAAAAGGTAAGATTTTTAAAACTGAAAGGAAATAGATAGAAAAAATATTCCGGGGAAATTATGTTTTTATAAATTAGACGAATTAACTTTAAAAAGTCATATACACCGCGGATAAGAATTTAAAAAGGTTAAATTATAATGGATTCTCACTTTTCACGATAGACCGGGAGGAATGACAATCAAGAATATTAATTTTTTAGAGGAAACTCATTGATAAATTTTATCCGGTCAATTAGCACAAAATTTTTTATATTTCACAACCAAAAACAATCGAGCAACTAAAATGGCAAAGAATTCATCATTCGATATTGTTTCTGAAGTCGATCTTCAGGAAGTGGATAATGCAATTAATCAAGCGATAAAAGAAATCCGTCAAAGATACGATCTTAAGGATTCCAAAACGGAGTTGGAATTAAACAAAAAGGATAAGCTTATTACGATGAATACCAAAGACGATTATTCCCGGAAACAATCCATTGATATTCTTCAAACCAAACTTATAAAGCGCGGCTTGTCTATTAAAGCATTAAAAATGGAAGAGCCGGAACCTGCTGCCGGCGGGCGGCTGCGGCAGGTAATCAATCTGCAAAGCGGTATATCGAAAGACAATGCAAAGAAGATAACCAAGCTAATAAAGAATCTTAAGCTGAGGGTCTCGGCACAGATAATGGATGAAAAAATTCGCGTCCAGGGGGCTAAGAAAGATGATCTTCAGGCAGTGATTACTGCGGTAAAAGATGCCGACTATGATTTTCCAACCCAGTTTGTGAATTATCAATAACAGTAAGTAGGAAAAACAAAAGCAAATGGAAGAAACAATCTGCGGCGCTTCCACCGGGGCATAAATTTTTTTGCCATTTTTTTGTAAATGGTTTATTCTGTTTTTTGGTCATTATTTTTTCCTGCGCCCGACCGGCTTTAATAGTGTAAATAACCACCAAATCACTTTTTTCATCATAATATTTTTTATGATTGTTCCTTGTTTACATCACATACATCGCAGTTACCGCACGGTTTCTCACCGGGAAAACCGAAGTAGTCCGAAATAAATACTCTACGGCATGTGGTTGATTTGAAATAGTTAACAACCGATAGAAGCTTTTTGTTATCGTTCATCAGCTTCATCTCCAATCGTTTATTATCTTCAAGCTCGGGCGGCAGTGCAGCAACCAATTTCAGGTTGCCGTTTTCAACAGCGCCTTCGGTTACACCGTAACGATCGAGCATAGCAAGAACAGTTTCAACTCTAAAATCATTTTTATCCTTAAAACTTATCTGCTCTCTTATGTAGCTGATTCCCATAGAGTTTACGGAATCTAAATTTGTTTTAAGAATATTATAAACCGCATAATAATAATCAGCATTAGGATTCGCCCACTTTATAAATTCCATTTGTGTGTAAAGATCATCCTGGTTATAAAGCAGCATGCACAACGAATCTTTACCATCCCTGCCGGCTCTTCCAATTTCCTGATAATACGATTCAATCGATGACGGAACTTCGGCATGAATTACAAAGCGAATATCGGGTTTGTCTATTCCCATTCCGAATGCGTTTGTTGCTAAAATTAAATCCTGCTTTCCCGAAAGAAAATCTCTCTGGGTTTGCTTGCGCTTTCGGGAATCAAGCTTCCCATGATATACTTCATGTTTGTAACCTTTATCTCCTAGAATTTGGGAATAGTATTCAAGTTTTTTAATAAGCGAGAAGTAAATTATTCCGGGACCTTTGTATTCATCGAGAATTTTATAAATTTCATCTAGTGTTTCCTTTTCATCAAAAACATCAGCAGCTTCCAGGCGCAGGTTCGGTCTTTCAATTCCCTGGTGAAAAAGTTTTATCTGATTTTTAGTCAAACCGAGTTTAGTAATAATATCATTCTGCACATCTTTTGTGGCGGTTGCAGTAAGAGCGATGGTTAAAGGGTTATCGAGCAGCTCTCTGAATTCAGCGATGCGTGAATAATCGGGTCTGAAATCATGTCCCCATTCGGAAATACAATGTGCTTCATCGACTGCGAGCAACGATACATTTGCTTTTTTTATTGATTCGACAAATTCAGGTTTGCGGAATCTTTCGGGTGTTACATATAAAAGCTTAATTTTACCTTCGACAAAATTTTTCAGCCGCTCTCTTTTTTCTTTAGAATTAACAGTTGAATTGATAAACTCTGCCGGGATGTTTCTCTTTTTAAGCGCATCAACCTGGTCCTGCATTAAAGCTATTAAAGGACTTATTACAATTGTTCCCCCATCAAATATTAATGCCGGAACCTGGTAGCAAATTGATTTGCCTCCGCCGGTAGGCATTAAAACCAAACAATGACCGTGCTCTTTAATCAGGCGATTAATTATTTCTTCCTGCCTGCCTTTGAAGGAAGGATACTTAAAATATTCCTTTAAAATTTTTTTCGGATTAATCATATCATAATTTAATAGTTAAAGAATACTAACAGATTTTTATGATGAAACTTACTGAATGATAACAACAAAAGTTATGGTTGCTATATACACAATGTAAATAAAGTAAATAATCTTTTCACCGGTTGCCACGGATCACTTCGGGACAGAGAACGTATGTCTCTTGTAAATTTGTCGATATGATTTTTACTTTACATTTTAAAATACATCTTTGCGTTTAAAATAAAATTAACGGTGTTTTTCTCTCATTTTTCTTATTTTATTTCCGTCTAATTCGGAGTTAATCTTTAATACCATTTTTTGAACAAGCATTAAAAGAAGCAGTTCCATCAAGCCAAAACAGAAGGAGACAAAAAAAACATAACCAAACAAAAACATAAAACCGTTTCAACGGTTTAACAAAAGGAGGTATTATGTCACACTCATTATTAAAAGTATGGATACACGCGATATTCGGCACAAAAGATAAAATATCACTAATTAAAAACACTTTTGAGACACAATTACATACACACATAAAAGAAAAACTAGAGGGAGAACTTGACTGCAAAGTTAGAATAATCAATGGAACAGAAGACCATATCCATTTATTATTTTTATTATCGCCGAACTTCTCTATGAAAGACGTTTTTCAAAATATTAAAGGAGAATCCTCACATTGGATTAACCAATCCGATTTTATGAATTATAAATTTGCATGGCAGACAGGTTATGGCGCTTTTTCTGTAAGTGAATTAATGGTAGGTAAAGTTGAAAAATATATTGCTAATCAGAAAGAGCACCATAAAAAGATGACCTATAAAAAAGAAATTGATTTGTTTATTAAAAAATATGGGCTTGAAATTATAAACCGTTAAAATGGTTATTGTGCCTGGTTTATTTTTTCTGCATTTAAAACCAAAAACCCGGCTGTATCTGATTCATTCTGTTTCCTTTCTATCAAAAAATAATTGCTCCTTCACTCCTAATTGGATTAAACAACTCCTTTCTACAATCGCAAATATTTTTCATTTCTATTTTTTACAATCGTTAAACCGCTTCGTAATTTTTATTTATAAAACATTTGTTCCGTTTATTATAAATTAAATAATCCCTTGATTTACCGCTTAAAGTCACGCATATTCCAATCCTGATTTTCTAAACCATTTATAAATAACCGTTATGGAAAAACTTCGCAGAAAAATAAATAAAATCGACTCCGAATTAATAAACCTGCTTGCTAAAAGAAGAGAGATTAGCAGAGAGATCATCTGCCTGAAGGATGAAAATAAAAGTTCCATACGCGATAAATCACGCGAGGAAGAGCTGCTTACTAAATTAATAGAGCAAGGAAAACAAGCAGGGCTGGATTCTTACTTTGTAACAAAAGTGTTTAACGAGGTAATTAACGATTCGGTAAAACTTCAGAATCAAATCGTGCTTGAAAAGGATAACCGGGAATTAACCGGTACTACTAAAGTGATTGCAATCCAGGGTATCGAGGGATCGTACAGCTATCTTGCTTCTAAAAAACATTTCGGGGATTCGACTGACGAGATTGTTTTCAATTACATGAATACTTTTGAAGATGTTGTAAATGCTGTGGAGAACAAAGAAGCTGACTATGCAATGCTGCCGATTGAAAATACAACATCGGGAAGTATTAATGATGTTTATGATGCAATAATCGGTTCCCGGTTATCAATTGTGGGTGAGGAAATCTTTCATGTAAAACATTGTCTCGTTACCCTTGAAGAAATTCCGCTAAGTAATATTGAAAAGATATATACGCACAATCAGGCAGCGAGACAATGCAGTAAATTTTTGGCAGGAATGAAAAACGCTTCAGTAGAATATTTTGTCGATACCGCACAATCAGTAAGGAAAATTAAAGATGAAAAGAATCCCTGTTATGCAGCTATAGCAAGCCGGGAAGCAGCAGAGTTGTTCGATGTGGTTATCCTCAGGGAAAACATAGCAAACCAGCCGGATAACTTTACAAGGTTTTTAATTTGCTCAAAGGAACCAATCTCTGTCGATTCAAGAATACCGGCTAAGACATCTATAATTATGGCAACATCTCAAAAACCCGGTTCGCTTGTGGAGGCGTTGTCTGTATTTAAAGAGCTGGGAATAAACATGACAAAAATTCAATCGAGACCGATTCTCGGCAATCCATGGGAAGAAATGTTTTACCTGGATTTTATCGGGAATACCTCCGATAAGAAAGTTCAGCATTTATTAGATGAATTGGGTAAACAGGTTCGCTTTATAAAAATACTCGGCTGCTATCCAAGTAAAGAAGCTGAAAAAGTAAAAATAAAATCCACAATTCAGTTTGATGACAAAATCCCGCAGGAAAAACCAATCTTGCAGGCAGATGAAAAGAGGAGTAAACCGAAAGCCAAAGTAAGTTATAAACTTGCAAGCAGAGAATTTAAAAAAGAAGATACGATTGTTAAAGTCGGTGGTGTTACAATTGGCGGTGATAATTTTATAGTAATTGCCGGGCCCTGTTCGGTTGAATCACGTGCTCAGATTATAGAATGTGCAAGAGAGGTAAAAGAGAATTATGTGCAAATCTTACGCGGCGGATGTTTTAAACCGAGGACTTCTCCGTATAGCTTTCAGGGATTGGGTTACAAAGCGTTGCAATACCTTAAAGAAGCAGGCAGCACTTACGAGCTTCCGGTAATTACAGAAGTTTTAACAATAGACCAGGTTCACCGTGTGGCTGAACAAGCTGATATTCTTCAGGTGGGCGCAAGAAATATGCAGAACTTCGCATTGCTTTCCGAAGCAGGTAAATCACTTCGCCCTGTTTTGCTTAAAAGAGGAATGATGTCGTCGCTTGATGAATTACTAAACGCCGCAGAGTATATTCTTGCGAGGGGAAACAGGCAGGTAATACTTTGTGAACGAGGAATAAGAACATTCGAAACAGCAACGCGTAACACTCTTGATCTGAGCGCCATTCCTGTTTTAAAGGAAAAAACTCACTTGCCGGTTGTAGTAGATCCTTCTCATGCAATTGGGCAAAGGGATAAAGTTATCCCGCTCTCAAAAGCCGCTAAAGCCGTTGGTGCGCACGGCATAATGATAGAGATACATCCCGATCCGGATAATGCGCTAAGCGACGGGCAGCAATCATTAGATTTTTTACAATTTAGGAATTTAATGCGCGAGCTTCAAAAGATTCGAACGTGAACTATTGATATTCAGTTATCATTAATATATGATGATTGACAGGAATTAAATTCTGAAAGAACTAAAACCCCCAAAGGAATAATTTTTGCTTATCTGAAGCATATTTTTCTTCATAAATCGGGGTTTTTCCTAATGAAAACCTTTATTGTAATTGTTCTTTTCGGAATCGGTGCATATTTCGGTTATCAGAAGGTTTTTAATTCGCACAATACGGTAGAAATTACAGGTAATCTGCAGGTATCACAGTATAACAACTATGATATAGATGCACCCCGGGTATCGGGACAATTATACACAGTAACAGTTCATGGTATTGCACACAATACAGGTGGCAAAATGGTTAAAAATGTTTTTATCGAGTACAAAATTGCCGGTCATACAACGAGTGCAACCATATTCGACATAGCTCCCGGTCAGCAGATACTATTCACCACAAATAGTATAAAAATAAAGAGAAGAAATCCATCGTTCAGCTTAGAGGCTGTCCAATTCGAGGAATCCGATTAAATTATATATGCCTTTTACAAATTGGTTTTCGGATTTTGTTTTTATTTTAAACTCACATTTATCCTCTCTTCCAGCAAAAGTCGGGACAGGTAAAAAGAGATGAGTTTATTGTAAAATCCGAATACCAATTAAAATAGTGTATATGAAAAATTGCATTACTTATAAATAAGCCCGCTGTAAAATTAGGTGCGGAGATATCGGTGTACCCGGCTTCTTCGCCCGAGGTTGAAAATATGACCGTGAAATATTTTATAAAGAAAAAAACCCTGTCTTCTGAATTAAGCTATAATAAAGGACTTCAAAAAAAGTATGTGGGATATTAGTACAAAATTAATCGGTGCGGTAAACCAATGTTGAAAAAGAATCTGTTTGAAAACATACCAGGATTTCTATCCGAAGAAATTATTGAAACTTTAATTGAAAGTGATAATGTTAAAGTCGAAAGGATAATTTCAAAGGGACATTCTTCTCCAAAAGGTTTTTGGTATGATCAGGAGGAGAATGAATGGGTAATAGTATTAAAAGGCAGCGCAAAATTAATCTTTGAAGAAAACAATTTGATCGAGTTAAACGCTTACGATTACATTAACATACCCGCACATAAAAAGCACAGGATTGAATGGACAGATCCAAACACAGAAACAATATGGCTTGCTATATTTTATTGAACTATTAAAGCGTTTGGATTTGGCTGTAAATAAAATTCCAAAAATTCCCTCGTATAAAAAAATAAAGATTTAAGTAATAATACTATAACAGCTATTTAAAGTAGCCGTTAATCTAAATTCGTGTTAATTAGTGAAATTAGTGGCTAAAATTTACAGGTATGCTCGACCATACCGTAATTGAGAATTGTGTTTAGTTAGCTGCCTCCGCATACATTTCCGGCTAAGCGACCCTCGAGAGAAACAATTTATGAAGTGATGCATATCACGGGACGAAAGGTTCAACTGCTGTTTCTGTAAGCTAATTGTCAGTGCCGGTTTAATTTCCTGTTTATCTTGCCATAGAAATTATCAATTAACAAAAAGACGAAAAAAGAAAATGAATAAAAAACAGAAGTCAGTTTTAATAGATGGATTGATAATTATTTCAATTCTTCTTCTGTTTCGGTTTATAAGCGGCAGTGCGTACTTTTCTAAAACCCGGGTGCTTGTCGATAAACAGGACGAACTGTCCGGGTCAACCTATAAAGAATGGAAGAATAATTTTATACCAGGATTTGAACTGACACTAGTAGTTTCATTTATAACTCTGCTTAGGTTATTAATATTAACTTATATATTCAGAAACAAAAACAAGGAAATAGCATGAAAATTCTAATGAAATCTTTCATTATAACTTTGCTCTTAATTACTGCAACATTTGCCAGCGGGTTTGATACAAAAAATAAAGGCACGCAAACTTTTTCATTCAAAGATAAAATGGGAAGGAACCAGGCAACGTTTTACAGCGAAACACCTCTCGAAGATATAACCGGGATGAGCAGCGATGTTTGGGGAAGTGTTTCTTTTGATTCCGAAGACATCGAGAATACTCTGGAAGGTGAAATCTCAATATCTACTGCATCACTTAAAACCGGGATTGAACTGCGGGATAAACATATTCGCAGCGAAGATTGGCTGGATGCAGAAAAATTTCCGACGATTTCTTTTAAGATCGTTAACATAAAAAATGTTGAAAAGATAAAAGGTAATAAGATTAAAGCATTAGTTACCGGTGAGTTCACTGTTCGCGGGGTAACAAAAGAAGTTAATTCGGAGGTTACGCTTGTTTATCTTGAAGAAAGCGAAATGACAAAGATGAAAATGCCTGGCGACTTGCTAAGTATAAGGGCAAAGTTTAACATTAAACTTTCTGATTACGGCGTGCAGCACATGGCTCTTGGTAAAAAGGTGTCCGATGAAATAGAAATAAACGTAAACATTATCGGTTCCAACAAGATGTAATTCAATTACTGCTGCTAGTAACCACTCCTGTGAGGCTACTAATTTAATGATAAAAGGCAAATGCCTTTTTATAGGTCTCAAATTGACCGTCTAAAATATTAAACTGTTAAAACAGTTAATAGTTCAAGTTATCGTTTCGTTTACACCGGGATTAAGAGACCGTGTGAAGATTAGTAAACTCACCCCCGAAATAAATTCGGGGCAAGCTCTAAATCCATCTCTTAAAATGAGAGGGACTTTTAAATGAAGAGTGATTTAAGCCCGGATTATACCCCTTCCCTTCTCGAGGGAAGGGGTTTTGGGATGCGTTTTCTAACATTAATGATATTTTCACACAACCTCTCAAGCCAGGTGTTAATGGAAAAAATATTAAAAATCGTAGCCCAGATAACACAGATTAGCAATCTGTGATACGAGGAAGGGTTAATCGTTTGTGGTATGGTTGACTTTGAGCGGGTCGCCAACATTAATTATTCCCACGCTGTCGGCAACTACATTCATTCCGAAATAAACTTTACCGTCTTTCTCTCTATAAGTTGATAACGTCTTTAACGGTTCTTTCCCTTTTCCTCCCGTTTCAGGATCAACAGTAGTTATAACGCAGCGTGAGCAGGGCTTAACAACCCGGAATTGAAGATCACCAATTTTAAAACTTTTCAAATTGTCTTCATCAAACGGATCGCCCCCGCTGAAAACAATGCTTGGTCTGAAACGGTTCATCGGGAGGGGATGTTTTAATTTACTATTAAGATCGTTTAGTGATTCTTCACCGGTCATCATCAGCGGGTAACCGTCTGCGAAGCCGACAATTTTGTTTACTGCATATTGTTCATCAACTTTACGCTTTGTTGAATCGGGCATGTAAACGAGTTTGCAGTTAAACCCAATCGCCTTGCTGAACCAGTTGTTTACATTATCATCATATACTAAAGCGTGGACATTATCTTTCCAAACCCGAACTTTTACTTCCTTCTTTAAATTCGGGATCAACGGAATGTTCAGCGGCATAATTTTGTTCTGCTTCTTCTTTTTAATAATGAGCCGGTCGTTTTCCATTTCCACGTAAAGCAAAGCCATTTGCGGATGAATTCTTTGGGTTAAGAATTTATTGTTTTCATCAACGAGCATCCACCGGCGGTCGTATTTTAATCCGCGTTCTTCAACCATTGATGATTGTAGAGAAATACCGCCGAGGGATTTTACAGGATAGATGTAAATACCGGATATGTTGTGTTTACTCATTTTGTCAATTAAAGTTCTTTAGATATTTTAAAAATTACAATATTAAATATCGAAATTTTTATTCTTGTATCGAAATTACTTGCGGCTCAAGACAATCAATGTAATCTCCGGTGTGGAGTTGTAACGAACCGGTGCAAGAGACATACCTAAACCGCGTGTTACAATCATTAACATATTTCCAAACCGGAAATCACCGCGGATATATTTTGTCTCGATCATGGTCGGTGTCAATTGTAAAAATGGAAACACTAAAGAAATTTGTCCGCCATGTGTATGCCCGGCAAGATAAAGATCGAAATGATTTTTATATGCCGCTTCAATAAGATTTTCTCTTGGTTGATGTGTTAAGAAGATTTTCAAATCGCCACTGCTATTGGAAGACAAACTATCGAGTATACTACCCGGCACCTTTTCCACATAAGTATTTGTAACAAATGTAATTCCAATTTTGGCACCGTTAACATTAATTATACGTTTACCATTGTCTATCATCAATACATTATTTTTAATTAAGGAACTCCTAACTTCTGCAACACTTCGCTTAAAATCATTTCTATATGCCCAGTTATCGTGGTCGCCGACGCAGGAGTAAACCCCGTATTTTGATTTAATCGTTCCCATTTCTTTCCCGCTCAGATCAATATAATCAGGTCCGGTAGTAATAAAATCACCCGCAATTAAAACCAAATCGGGCTGAAGAGAATTGACTTTGCCGATGTAGTTATCCAGCCGTTTCTTATCTGTGTAATGGTCTGCTTGAATATCGGAGATGAAAGCTATTTTAAAATTCTCTAACGCGTTGGGAAGGTTCTGTTTTTTATAATTAACAATTCTTACGGATACCGTATTGTAATCGTAAACCACTCTAATTGGAATGTAAACAGCAAACCCTATTACAAGCATTAAAACAGCAATTGCCTGGTACCGCAAATATTTTTCCTTATGCCTTTTGAAGAGCGGGTAAAGAACCAGTTTAATTATATCTATCAAAAGAAAATAAAGCGCTGTTTGCAGCATCAGAATAAACAGGAGCCAAAAAGGATAGACGAGAAGATAATCGAACCAACCGCTCTCCGGTGTTGATACATACTCTGAAGTAATAGCAAATCTGACAAAAACATATATCAACACAACCGGGTATAGATTTACCCACCCAAGAAATATTTTTTTAATAACTGCAAATTTCTTTTGATGGAATAAGGGGAAAAGTTTCTTTACTGCCTGGTCGGTTCTTTTTATAAAATAGATTTCAACAACTGCAAGAATTATAATGCCGATGAGTAAGCGTACGATGATCCACATGAAAAAGCCGGTTCCGTTAAATAATTTTAAATGAAATTAAAGTTATCAATATTCAATTAATTATTTAGGTTACTCTATCGGTACTATTTAATAATTGTGGTAAGTGATTAGTGCTGCTGGCTTTCTTTCACTTCCTCTATCGCTGAAAGCATTCTCTGATAATGGCTCCCTTTCCAATAAATTTTATTGCAGGATGGACAGCAAAAAAACTCATTATGCCATGCGGCAACTTTCGGTGGTAGCTCATCTATAATTTTGCCTTTGCTTATCTTCTTCAGCTTTGTGTTGCATTCGATGCATCTCGAGAATTCCTTTAATTCTTTATTAAGATCGAAACGGCTTATCACTTCCCTTAGCTGTTCTTTGACCTTTGTGCTTCTTACCCAATAACCGTGAGTAACATCGTTCCGTTTCAGTATTCCCCTGTCTTTTGTAAGAATTGCCCTTCGTTCTCCGGCGGAGATTTTTACAATCTCTTCATCATCGTATTTGTTGTTATATAAAACATCCAAACCGGTCATTCGCATATAACGTGCTAATCTTCCCAGGTGAACATCTGCAACGAACTTTGGCTTGCGAAGCGGTTTCGGTCTTAAGTGCTGCACACCGGAAATATCAAGCGACTCGAAAACAGGGTAAACCGAAATATCATCACCGTCGTTAATCAGGTAATCAAAACCTACCGATTTCCTGTTTACCAAAATCAAATCGATTTCAGTGTGCGGTACACCGAAAGATTCAATCATATCTTTAACCGATGTACGGTCGATATACTTATGCTCGAAGCGCACTTTCCTTTTTCCTTTTGGAAGAAAGTCGTTCAGCTCTTCGTAAAATCTTAAATATACTTTGTGCATGATAATTTCATAATAAACCTGTAGAGGGGCTGTCTAAAAAGTTCAAATTAAGTTGTCATTCCCTTGAAAAAGGGAATCCAAAACTTCAATTATGTAACAGATTCCCACTTTCCCCGATAGAATCGGGACAGGCAGTGGGAATGACATTTGGTCAAAAAAATCACTTTTCAGACATCCCCACTGCTAAACATAAAAAGCAATGAAGAAACAAAATTAACTTCGCAGATGAACAAGGTGGTCGCAGGACACTGTCCTGCGCTACGCAAACACCTGGTTTATAAAATCAAACTCTTCTTCAGTTAACGGTTTATCTGCTGCGGACAAGTTAACTTTTACCTGCTGCAGATTTCTGAATCCGGGAATTACTGCACCGACTACATTGTAATGCAGAAGATACTGTAAAGCCATTCTTGCCAGGTCTTCGACCGTTGAACCGAATTTTTCTTTCAGCTTGGCAAGTTTCGGTTCTAACTGTGCAAGACTTTCTGCTGAAAATCTTTCCAATCCTTTTCTGTGATCGCCATCTTCAAACTTAGGCGGATTTTCTTTATGATACTTATCGAGCAGCAGTCCCTGTCCCAATGGTCTGAATGCAACGAATGAAATTTGGTTTTCTTCCATTAACTTTCTTGTTGGAGATCCTTCTTCGATGAACGGTGTTTCCATTGCATTGGCAAAACTCTGTATTACATCAGGTTTCACTTTTGGTATGAGCTTCTGAAAATCTTCGTTCGAGTAAGCCGACTGCCCGATAATTCTTACCTTGCCTTCATCTTTCAATTTGTACATTACTTCAATCGCATCGTCGAGGTATTCGTCGTTATCTCCAAAGTGACCGTGATGAAAGTAATAAATATCGATGTAGTCTCTTTTAAGATTTATCAGCGACTGCTCGCACTGATGACGGATGTGTGCGGGTTCGTAAGCGTGGGCTGCCGTGCCGGGGAACCATCCTACTTTGGTTGAAATTATAAAATTGTTTGTTCGATCGCCCAAAATTCTTGCAAGCATTCTTTCGGCTCTGCCGTTGCCGTAAACATCAGCATTATCAAAATGGTTTACTCCCTGGTCAATTGCATAATTTATTGCTTCGGCTACTTCTTTCTCATCGACATTTGCCCAACCGTTTGGCATGCCGTTAACCCAGTTAAGTCCTCCCATAGTCCAGCAGCCGAGTGAAATTTCTGAAACTTCGATATCTGATTTTCCAAGTTTACGGTATTTCATTTTTTAACCCTCTTTTTTGTTAATCTTCGCTCTGATTATCTACTTGTACATGAACAAATTTATCGCGGAACATTTCCGCACTATAACCAATACAAGAGTGAATGTCTTCTTCCGTAATCTGCGGATATTCGTTTAATACTTCTTTTAATAGTCATGCCGTTTGCAAGTAGATCGAGGATTGGAGAAACCCAAATTCTTGTGCCTTTTATGCACGGCTTTCCAAAACAAATGTTCGGATTGATGCTTATTCGATCGATTAACTTATTCATCCTTTCAACTCCTTTTTATTACTACGAAAATAATCATTTTTTATTTTATTTTTATAAATTCGTTTTTTACTTTTTATCCCTGCAAAAACAACAAAAAAGTTATAGATAAAGAAAATAAAACTTTTTATTTGTGTTTAATGATTGATATATTCGATAGTTAAAAATAACATTGTACACCTTTTACAAACTGGTTTTCGGATTTTGTTTTTATTATAAACTCACCTCTGTCCTCTCTTCCCGCAAAAGTCGGGACAGGTAAAAAGAGAGTTTATTGTAAAATCAGAAAACCAATTAAAATAATGTACATAACGAAAAAGTATAAGAAAATTCTTGGTGAAATACTTTGTATAATTCGGCTCTATTCTAAAAAAAGAGTCGATAGTACATCTTTCTAATATATAGGTTAAGCGAATAATGGGATAAAAAAAACCAATTAAAAATAAAAGACATAGAAATTACAAACGACAAGATATCCGGACGAGGATGATTATAGCTCGATGGAACTCCGACTTTGGCAGATAAATCCGATGAGCTTAAAATACAGCAAACATAAATATGGTTAAAACTTAAAACAATAATTAATCAATTAGATAACTATGCTTAAATTTATAAAAACTCGATTATAAATACTCAAACGGAATAGATTTGATTTAGAACTAAACAAAGGAATTTTTATAATAATATCTCTTTCGGAGATGATTTTATTGTTGAATTAATTAATCGCAAAGTTTAAGAAATAACAATCACCTAATCATGCATAACTATTATTTCCCCACCGGTGTTTCAAAGAAAATAGCATTTTCAAAAATTGATCATATCGAATGTGTTAAACCGGCATTATTAAGCGGTAAATGGCGGCTTTGGGTAACGGGTGATTTTAGAACATGGTTCCCCGCTGATTTTTCACGCAATAAAAGAGTTGCGATTTTTATAATTTATCAAAAAAAAAGAATATTAATTGGATTCCCAGTAAAGAATTCCGAAGAGGTAAAAAATATTCTTAAAGAAAAAAGCTTATTAAAATAATTATGAGTCCGGTCTAAAAAGCCGGTATTCTTGATTGTCATTCCCTCTGCCTGCCCCGGTTTATCGGGGAAAGAGGGAATGTATTAAATATTTTTAGTTTTTTGATCCTTGTTTTTACTAGGATTACGTTTTTAGGGTGAACTCAATTATTAAATTTTATAAGAGGAGGTTAAAACAATGACATCGAAATCATTAGTAGATGAATTTTTATTGCAGAAAAATATTGCCGTTGTCGGAGTATCGCGCAACGAGAAAAAATTCGGCAATGTTATTTACAGAGAATTAAAGAAGAAAGGTTATAGTGTTTACCCGGTTAATCCGAATCTTGCGGAAGTCGAAGGAGATAAATGCTATGCTAACTTCGCTACAATTCCGGAGAAGATAGATGCAGTGATTGTTAACGTTCCGCCGCCTCAAACTGAAAGAGTTGTTGAAGATGCAAAGGCGGCAGGCATAAATAAAGTTTGGATGCAGCAGGGTTCTCGATCGGATGCTGCTGTAGAATATTGTAAAAAGAACGGAATAGACGTAGTCGAGAATGAATGCATTTTGATGTTTGCCGAACCGGCTGAATTCATTCACCGTGCACACAGGTGGTTGTGGGGTGTGATAGGCAAGCTGCCGAAGTGATGAAGATAAATGTCCTATTAATTTCAATTATTAAAATCAAGGAGGTGTAAAATGAATAACCAAATACCGGTTGAAAACAAGATGGAAAAACACTTGACTGTAGTAGCTGCATTGCAAGTTGGATTTAGCTTGCTGGGAATTTTAGCAGCGATTATCGTTTACACAGTGCTACGAAGCGTTGTTGGATTTGTTGAAGAACCCGAAGGAGAAAAAGTTCTTATGCTGGTTGCAACCTGGGTTCCGCTTTTTCTAATAATTGTTTCTATCCCGGGATTGATAGGAGGGATTGGACTTTTTATGAAGCAACGCTGGGCAAGGATATTAGTACTTGTAATTTCGGTGCTCGATTTACTTAACATCCCGGTAGGTACTGCGGTAGCTGTTTACTCTATCTGGGTTTTAGTGCAGGAGGATACGGTTAAGCTGTTTACGGAACAACCAACTGTTAGCTAAATAGTAAGATAAAAATTATCTTTCAACCGGATTTTAACAGACGGGGTATCCTACAATAATTTATCATTTAATCGGAAAATCCGGTTAAAACTTAAGATGGATTATTCTGCAAGTAACAACGAAGCTTTAATTTCTAACGTAAACTACCAAAAAATATTTTATTGTTGATATTGAACCGAATAAATTGTATTTTTTATTTATTATTTGCGGGGTAAACAATGAAAAACAAAAAAGCAGATTACTTTTTAAGAAATAGTATTTCCTTGCTCTCTTCTTCAGCCGTTGTGCCGGCTAAATATTTTTTCATTTTACTCGGGCTGATTTTCCAAAACATATTTTTATGGAGGTACATATATGAATCGGATTAGCATCATTCTAATATCACTACTAATAGTTTCTGCATCTCATGCACAATCTTCTACCGATAAAGGAAATATTATGCTTAACGGCACAATATCCTTCGCATCTAAGAGCTATGGTTCGGAGGGGTTTAATACAACACAACTCGGTATTCATCCACAGGTTGGATATTTTTTATTCAATAATTTTAGTGCCGGAATTCTAATAGATTACGATAGAACAACGCTTGATTCTTACCATAATGATAAGTGGGCTGCTGGTATAGCTTTAAGATACTATCTGGATTTCAAACAAGTTAAACCATTCATCAATCTCGGTTTTGCATATTCAAAAACCAACCCCACGTCCAATCTGGAAGGAAATATTTATGGAAAGAAATGGATTACCGCTGCCGGGGTAGATTATTTTCTCGTTTCCAACGTTGCTATAGAAACTATTCTCAGGTATGAAATAGAATATCTTTCTTTTCCTGGTAGTTACAATGTGTTTTACAAGGATACGAATTCGCATACTAACACACTATTTGTCGGGTTTGGGTTAAACTTTTTTATTTATTGATAGAAGAGTTTACCCTAAAAGGAGCTGTTAAAAAATAACTTTTACAGAACTGTAATTCCCCCGGTTTATTCCGGAAAGTAAGAACTCATTAAATTTTTTTGATTCTTGTTTTCACTGTAATTACTTTTTAAAACCGATTCATAGAATTTTATTATTGTAGGTTCTTCTGCAGCGGTTGCTTTTTACATAATTTCCGGGCGGGATTAAAATTTTGCATCAGTTATTGCTTTTTATTTTTCCCGCATCTAAAAAAACCCGCATTTCGATTTCCTTCGATTTAATAAATTTATTAACTTACATTTTTAAATTAAGCAATATTTGATATTTAACATTAATAGAATACTATTTGTTACGCTCAACCGGTTCCGGTGGGTTCATCTCTTACGGATTGCCCCAAAATTATTTCTCAGCAAAAATTGAGGTTCGATGTATAATTCAATTGTGATGGTTAAGCAGGTTCCAGATACGGCAAACATATCCGGGAAGGTAATGAAAGATGACGGAACCGTTAACCGTGCAAAACTTCCTGCCATATTTAACCACGAAGACAGGGTTGCTCTCGAACTTGCATTACAGATAAAGGAGAAATACGGAGGTAAAGTAATTGCAGTTACAATGGGTCCCCCGCGTGCATCAGATATTTTACGCGAATGCCTTTATATGGGTGCCGACGAAGTTTATTTAATAAGCGACAGAAAATTTGCAGGCGCCGATACTCTTGCAACATCCTATGTTTTAAGCGAAGCAATTAAAAAGATTGATAACTATCATTTTGTTTTCGCAGGCAGGCAGGCAATTGACGGCGATACTGCACAGGTAGGTCCTCAAACTGCTGAGAAACTTAAAATACCGCAGATAACATACACCGAAGAGGTTATCGAAGTATCCGATAATAAAATTAGAGCAAAAAGAAAAATAGACGGCGGCTTTGAAATTGTTGAAAGCACCTTACCGGTTTTGCTTACTGTATTAAAAGATGTCGTGTCGCCGCGTCCCTTCAGCGCTAAGAGAGTTATGGCTTACAAGAATGCCAAATCTCTCATTGAACTTGAAAAACTTGCAGAGAACAATTCACTTCTTTACATAGACAAACTTGTTCACGAATATGAAGAGCGCGGACATTATATAAAGACTTTAACGATGGATGACTTACAGCTTGAAGATTCCCGCTGCGGAATTAAGGGCTCACCGACGAAAGTGTACAAGGTAGAATCGGTTGTATTAGGCGGCAGCGACCATGTTGGCATCGAACCTACTAAAGCAGGGATAGGTGAACTAATAGATAAATTAATGACAGATCATATTTTTGGTTGACAGATGAATTTTGCAAACGAAGTTTGGGTATTTATAGAGCAGCGCGACGGTAAACCTGCCGACGTTAGTTTTGAGCTTTTATGTAAAGGGCATAAACTCGCCGAATCGATGAACGGATTGCTCAAGGCAATTGTTATCGGCGATGATGCGGAAGGCATTGCAAAACAAACATTTACTTATGGTGCCGATGAAGCCCTTCTAATTCAGGACCCCTCGTTAAAGCATTACAGAACAATACCATATTCCAGGATATTAAATAAATTAGTTGAAAAACATATTCCCCGGATTGTTCTTTTTGGCGCTACGGTTATCGGAAGAGACCTTGCGCCGCGGGTTGCATCGCATACAAGAAGCGGACTGACTGCCGACTGTACCGACCTAAAAGTTTCAGATGTGAAATACTTAAAAAAGGATTTCAATAATCTTCTCTTGCAGATAAGACCTGCATTCGGCGGAAACATTATCGCAACAATCATCACTCCCGATGTACAGACACAGATGGCTACGGTTAGAGAAGGTGTGATGGAGCTTAGTCCTATCGATAATCATCCAAAAGAAAATATAACGAAAATTGAATATGAACCTGACCCGCTGGATGAAGTGGTCTCGATTATTGAACAGCACAGAGAGGATAACAAAGTTAATCTTAAAGCCGCACCAATTATTGTTGCAGGCGGTTACGGCTTGGGAACAAAAGAGAATTTCAGACTGATCGAAGAGCTTGCGCATACTATCGGCGGCGAAGTTGCGGGCAGCCGTGCAGCGGTCGATGCGGGTTTCGTCTCTCCCGAAAGACAGGTGGGGCAGACAGGCGTTACGGTAAGACCCAAGCTTTATATTGCAATCGGTATTTCCGGCGCTATTCAACACAGGGCAGGAATGCAGGAGTCTAATAAAATCATTGCAATAAATATCGATCCCGATGCACCGATATTTGAAGTTGCACATTACGGAATAGTGGGCGACGCAACGGAAATTATTCCAATGTTCATAGATGTTTTCAAACATAAGTTAAAATAAAATGCCAAACTTTTTTACCGATAACAGCGATTTACAATTTGTATTCGATAACCTCGATCTGAAGGAAATTATTGAAATTGCTGAAGATGATTTTGAACAGGTTAAACAATACAACTACGCCCCGAGAGATATTGAAGATGCAAAAGAAAATTACTATAAAGTCCTTGAAATAGTCGGCGATATTACGGGTAATTTCGTTGCGGAAAGAGCCGCATCGGTTGATGAAGAAGGCGCAAAGTATAAAGACGGCACGGTTCATTACGCAAGCGGTACGGTAGAAAATCTTAAGCAGCTTGCCCAGGCGGATATGATGGGAATGAGTTTTCCGCGTAAGTATGGCGGCTTAAATTTGCCGTTTACAATTTATATAATGTCGATTGAACTTATCTCACGCGCCGATGCATCGTTGATGAATATTTTCGGGCTTCAGGATATTGCCGATACAATAATGAAATTCGGTAACGAGGAACAACGGCAGGAATTCATACCCGGTTTTTGTAAAGGAGAGTACACGGGAGCTATGGCGTTAACCGAACCGGATGCCGGATCGGATTTGCAGGCGGTTAAACTTCATGCATATCAGGATGAAAAAGGGCAGTGGTTTTTAAAAGGTGTTAAAAGATTTATAACCAACGGTAACGGTGACATACTTCTAGTTCTTGCCCGCTCTGAAGCAGGCACAAAAGACGGGCGCGGTTTAAGTATGTTTGTATGCTACGGCAAAGATAATGTAAAAGTAAGAAGAATTGAAAACAAACTCGGTATTCACGGTTCGCCTACCTGTGAACTCCAGTTTAATGATACACCCGCCCAGTTGATCGGTCAGCGGAAGTTCGGATTAATAAAATACGTTTTCGATTTAATGTACCGTGCAAGAATGGGTATCGCTGCACAGGCACTCGGTATTGCACAGGAAGCTTATGAAGAGGCGTTGAAATATGCAAAAGAAAGAGAGCAGTTCGGTAAATCGATATATACCATACCGGTTGTTGCTAATATACTTATTGATATGCGTGTTGCACTGGAAGCAAACAGAGCATTGTTGTATGCGGTAGCTCAAACAGTTGATCTTAAAGAAAAGTTAGAAGGAAAAATTGTAAAGTTGAAAGAACAGGGTAAGCCGTTCGGCGAAGAAAATACCCGGCTTAAAAGACTGGTTAAAGAATCGAACTTTCTTACCCCGCTTGCTAAATATATTTTAACCGAATCGGCAAATAAGATAA
Source organism: bacterium BMS3Abin03 (assembly GCA_002898075.1). GTDB lineage: Bacteria > Bacteroidota > Ignavibacteria > Ignavibacteriales > Ignavibacteriaceae > BMS3ABIN03. Next base: position 3,692 of record BDSV01000178.1, on the reverse strand, counting down.
CTTTCGATGCTTTACAAATCCATGGCGGAACAGGATATATGCACGAATTTAAAGTTGAAAGATTGGTTCGCGACGCACGTATTACAAATATTTATGAGGGAACTTCGCAGTTGCAGATAGTTGCTGCTACAGGCGCTGTTATAAATGATCTTTTTGCAGAATACTTTGAAGCGAAAGAAAAGAAAGATTATAAAGGCGGTGCAGCGCCGTTGGTTAATCACTTAATCGAGATAAGAGAAATTTATAAAGACTGCCTCCGGTATATGGTTGATAAACGAGATAATGCTTTCCAGGATGTGGCGGCGAAAGATATTGTTGAACTTTACGGGTATCTTTACGTTGGCTATTTGCTTTTGGATCAGGCGGAGATTGAACCGGAAAAAGTATTCATTGCAAACAGGTATATTCTTACATCTCTGGCAAAGGCAAGAATGAATTCCGAGTCTATTAAAGACGGACTCTTCAACGACATTTTACATGCTAATAAAATTTTAACTTAACATAAATGGCAGAGGAAAAAATGGGCGAGAAAAAATTATATTACTATCGCATATTTGATGACCATGAAACGCTCAACTTTATAAAAAGTTCGCTGCCTCACAACGAGGTTGAACACTGGCTGAAGGAGTATGAATCATCTCATCAGAAATACCTCAATCCGGAATTTATAGATTATCTTCGTCAGCATGATCCCGAAGCCGAAATTATTGAAGTAAGCGATATATCATATTAACCCACCCGTTATATTTTTTTCGCTTACGATTCCCGGTATCCTGTGCTGTTAATTATTGTGCTGTGCCGGGAATCATTTTTTCTGTTCTCTTTGCTTTAAACTCCTTATTTTAAATCAAACGATTTTACCGTTTTTGTTCTTTTTCTTATAAACCCTTTTTACTAACAAACTATCAGGGAGAAAAATATGTCAGATAAAAAAGCAGATCTTGCCGGCCCGGGTATTGGAACATACGAAGAAGTAGAAAAGATTTTACCTGCCGATTATGTGCCTATTCTAAACCACAAAGAAACCCAGCAGGCGCTAACCGCCGTAAAAAGTTACATAGAAGAAAACCTTTCGAAAGAGCTGAATCTTATGCGTGTCGAGTGCCCTTTAATTGTAGACCGTGAAAGCGGAATGAACGATTACCTCGATAGAGACGGATCGCGTACACCGATCGATTTTCACATTTCCAACGATTACGATAAGCATCCTATCGATGCACAGGTTGTTCAGGCAGCTACCAAGTGGAAAAGATTTGCACTTAAGCAGTTCGATATTAAAACCGGCGAAGGAATTTATACCGATATGCGCGCCGTTCGGAAAGATTATTTTTTGGATCACGATCATAGTGCATACGTAGATCAATGGGACTGGGAAAGGGTTATTAACACCGAAGATAGGAATCTCGATTTCTTAAAAGACATAGTGAAGAAAATTTGGAAAGTAATTAGAGGAGCCGGTATGCATGCACAGGAAATGTTTCCGCAGCTTAAAACAGATAAGTACCCCGACTTTCCGGAAGAGCTAACCTTTCTGCATGCCGAAGAAATTCTCGATATGTATCCTGATCTTCCACGCAAGCAAAGGGAGACGGAAATTCTCCAAAAGTATCCTGCAGTTTTTATTATCGGTATCGGCTGGACATTGGAAGATGGTTATCCGCACGAAATGCGCGCCGCAGATTACGATGACTGGGTTACGGAAACTATTACAAAAGACGGAAAGAAGATGCACGGTTTGAACGGTGACATCCTTGTCTGGAACCCGGTTACAAAACGCCGGCACGAGTTAACCTCGATGGGTATTCGTGTTACCAAAGAAACATTAAAGCAACAGCTCGAAATTACAAACCAGCTCGATTTCCTCGAGCTGCCATATCACAAAATGATACTCAGCGATGAAATTCCTTTAAGCATCGGCGGCGGAATAGGACAGTCGCGTACTTACGGTTACCTGTTAAGAAAAGCAGCGCTTGGCGAATGCAGTGTAACTGTTTGGCCGAAAATATTAAGAGATATGTGCGCAGAAAAGAATATTCATCTGCTGCAGTAGGTTCTTTCAACTGCCAGTCACTTTCAAAGTGACTGGCAGTTGATGTTTAAAATATTTCAAACTTGTTTCTCGTTAAATATCAACTTTTCAGAAATTGCATCACTAATAACATCATACCAGTGTATCTTTTCGGCAATTAGCTCTTTGATAGATGTTTCAAATGCATTTTTACTTTCTTCTATTATATAATCCTTTATAATCTAATATCAATTCGTAATTGTCTGATATTCTTTTCCGCATTATATAATTCCCCGAGCAAATCTGTTTTTATGTGAGTAAATCTATCTGCAAAAACTGGAAAGGTTTTAATCACTTTATTATATCTTTTTACATCATTAGAAACGACATAAAAACTTACATTACTATAATCAGATAACGTGGACATTCTGCCAATCCCCGACCAAGTTCCCGTAGATAATTCAATTTCAAATGCTTTCTCGGGAACTAAATTACTTCCAGTTCCCTTAAACCATAAAACGTCAATTTTACGTAATAGATCATAATCTGAAAATTGTAATTTTGGACAGTTTTTTAATGTTATAATTTTTGAAAGTGGCTTTTCATTAAATCTTTTAGATTTATCCGGAGAGTAAGTATAATATCCTCGAAAATTACCAATCTCAATCAATCTTCCTTGGAGTACGGAATGAAAACTTTCTTCAATTGTAGATTTCTTTTCTGCTCCTTGAATTGGATTATTCATCAATTCCCAATTATTTATATATTCAGAACATCTTAATCTGTTTCCTCTTCCTTTTAGTACGAGATTAAGGTCCTTATCAATATTAATTTTATATTCTCCATTTCGGTCATGACTAATATTTTTTAACTCTTTAAACAGAATTTGGGCTGGTAGTAATAATGTTCTATTAATTGAGCCACAAATAAAGGCAATCACAGGATTATCTAAGTTCGCTATCTCCTCTATTGTTAAATAATTTATTCCAAAAAAATAATTCCTGTTTCCCTCCGAAGCTGCCCTGACAAGAACATTTGATTCACCTATTTTGTATGTTCTAGATTTTAATACTTTATAAATCTCAAACTCTGTTGTCAATTTTTTAGAATATTCTAAAAACTGATTTAAGAGTTTATCAGTATTGGATATAGTTTTATTCATCATACGTTATTAGTTTAGACTCCGTTGCTTCATTCGTAATCATTTCAACATCAATAATTTGAAAACTGTGATCTCCTCTTTCTTCGTCTGTTGATAGATCCATACCACTTGAAATTAAATATTCGCTTAAAAATTTTGCATCTTCTTCATTCTTTGCCTTAACCTGTATTACGTAATCACGATGAAGTATAACTTTGTATGTTTTCATTTGCTTGTTTTTATTGTTTGGGAATTGTTTTCACCCTTAAATTAAAAAATTATACAATAAGAATCGTGAATATTACTTTTGTTCTTAATATTCATCATTTGTTTCCTCAGTATTATCTATATATTCATATTCAGGTGGTAGATTTTTAATAGCTGTTATTACTATATCTTCCCAGAAATCCAAACCCCACTCAATACCTTTTCTTACAGAATCCATTTCATCAAAATTCAAAGGTTTTCTGCCCATATGCTCTGCTATTGTTTGTACAGATTCAACTTTAATAGCAAAAACAACTTCATCTTCATCAAGATTAT
>BDSV01000177.1 GCA_002898075.1 bacterium BMS3Abin03 | reverse complement strand
TGTGGTGAGGGTGAATATGAAAACAAGTTTGGTGTATGGGGTGAAATAAACTTATACCCGGTAGGAACAAATTCTGTCAGAGGTAATGAATTAAATGATATTTTTATTGTAGGAGACTATGGTGCTATTTTTCACTTTAACGGTGGAAGCTGGCAAATGCTAAACATACCAAATAATAAAGGTTATTCTAAAGTAGCAGTCAAAGCCAATATTGTAGCTATCTGCGGAAATTTTCAGGGAAAAGCATTAATAGAAATTGGAAGAAGAAATTAATTTACAACATAAAAGGAGTTAACAGCGAATAAAATAAAAATCCCGCCTATCGTAGCAACAACAGGCGGGTTAATTTGCAAAAAAGACAGTATCCTTAAATCGAACAGCTTGGTAAGCTGCTCTTGCCTTTTTTTGCTTATTAAAGATAAAAAATAATTATCATTCACTCTCCATACACAACAGCGGAAAGATACCCAACCACTTCGTTTTCATCACCGGTTACATCGCTCGAATCGCTGCGGTGAACAACTTCCGAATGGTTTTTGTGTTTCAGTGCAGCGGCTTTCATCATTGCAACGATAGGTCCTCCACCGCATGCTTCGGTGCTATGCTTTGCAAGGTCTTTCATTAAATTTTCATAATCAAAATTATTTATCCGCTTCTCTACTATTGAATCCAATTCGTACGCTTCGGATTTGTGGTGGAAGTGGGACATATCGGAGCTTGCAACAATCAGTGTTTCATTATCTGCTGCTTCTGCAAGTTTCTCAGCCAGCTCATCAACAAATATTTTCCCCTGGTCGCCCATAACTATCGGAACAATTTTAAAATCATCCAAAACCATTTGCAAAAACGGAAGCTGCACTTCGAGAGCATGTTCTTTCCTATGCCCTTCAATTCCTTTGAAAATATTTTTACTGTTTTCTACCAGTTTATCCGCAAACTCTTTATCAACTTCAATCACCCCGAGAGGAGTTGCATAAGCATCACCATCATAAACAGAGACACCGGGGAAATATTCGCTGTGGCTCGGCGAAATAACTACAACTCTTTTGTATTTCTTTCCTCTTAATAAATTATAAGCGTGCGCCGCAGTTTTTCCCGAATAAACATAACCGGCGTGGGGTGATACCAAACCAAAAATTTTATCGTATTGCTTCACCGGTTTTGAAATATCAAGCAATACTCTCAGCTCGCTTTTTAATTGGTTAGGATCGGCAGGATAAAAATAACCTGCTACCTGTGGCGATCTTACATTTTCCATAGCATTACCTCCTTCTATTCTTCAGAGAATACTTCAGCAGAAAACACTTTGATTTTTAACATTCTTTCTTTCCAGTAATCACCGTAAAGCCCGGCTTTATGACAGAGAGCAGTTAAAAATTGTTCACGTGTAAAATTGTTTTCAGTTGCTACCTGCGGCAGCAGAACGGCTCTTCCCCCTTCATCTAAAAGCAAACCGTGCTTACCGATTTCGATCTCATCGTAACTTTTAATCGGTTCGAACGGCGAGAGAACAGATATTTCTATCTTCACTTTATCCAATTCATCTCTGCTTAGTTTGTTAAATCTCGGGTCGTTGAATGCAGCAGCTTTTGCCGATTCAACCACAATTTCGAACAACGGACCGATTGCAATTATGTATCCGATGCATCCACGCAGTTTGCCGTTCTCTTTTAAAGTAACAAAAGCCCCGCGCTTTTCTTTTAGTACAGGGTATGCTTTATAATCAATAGCTGGTTTTTCTGCCTCTCCGAAAGCAGATAGAATCGACTGCCTTGCTGCTTTTAGAAGAATTTCTTTTTCGTCTTTGCTAAGTTCCATTTCATCCTCACTGTACTATGTTATTAATTATCTTGTAAACTCCGAGTTTCGTCCGATCAATTAAAAGAAAAAGCAGATCATCTTTTACAAAAAAAGAATCCGGCGCAAATGCCTGCGTACCGGAGTTTAATGCCTCTTCTAAAATATACTTTTCGTTTGATAAATCAACAGCTTTAAAAATATTGTTCAATAAATTTCTGCCGGCTATTTCATGAAAGTTAAACATCAGCAGATCGTTCATTAAAACGAATTCAATTTTTCCCGTTATCAGATGTTTTTCTCTTAAGGTTTTGAGGATTTCGTCAGCATTATTATTCAGCCCTGCAGATTGATCGTACACCTCAGGAAATTTATAGCCGGAAATATATTTGGATGCAATTACTTCTTCTCTAATCAGATTTAACGAAGCCGCATCTGTTCCCAATTCTTCCATTACTTTTCCCGTTTGCCAATCGATGGTAAAGAATTCTCGTCCTTCAAATTTTTGCCGGTAAGAATAAACCTTGCCTTCTTTGATAAACAGGAATGAATGTTCTTCATTCTCCCAAAGAGTTTTTTGTAAATTAATATCGAATGCAATTATACCATGGTGCTGCGGCAGGTCCGGTTTTCCAAACTTATGAAAGAAAATTACATCCCGATAAGTATCTTCAATCCCGACCCAATATTTTTCATCTAACTGAAAATCGTTGAAGATTTTTTTGCCGCTTTCAATATTCAGGCAATTAAAAAATGCCTGCTTCTTATCGGTCTCTCTCTCTTCAATGATGAGTTTATCCGTATCCGTAGGGATTAACCTGAATATCTGCCGTTTGTTACTATGTATGTAATTTTTTTTAAGTTTCATTTTAACCAATCGGTTCAAACTGTGCCGTAAAATGCCGAAGCATCGGGGCTTCATAAGTTATTTTATAACCTTTAAGCTTATTCCTGTTTTTGAAAACTTCAATTATTACTTCGATTAAATAATCTATATGGCTTTGTGTATAAACCCTTCGTGGAATAGCCAGCCGAACTAATTCCATCATAGCGGGAATTAGTTTCCCGTTTTCATCATACTTACCGAACATCACGCTCCCTATCTCCACGCCTCTAACGCCGCCTTCGAGGTAAAGCTCACAAACAATCGACTGCCCCGGATATTGCTCAGCAGGAATATTGGGAAGAAATCTTTTTGCATCAATGTAAATTGCATGCCCTCCCGGCGGTTCGATTATGGGAACGCCTGCATCGACAAGCTTGTTGCCGAGATACTCAACACTTTTAATTCTGTATTGAAGATAATGTTCATCGACAACTTCTTCCAATCCCTGCGCAACAGCTTCGAGGTCTCTTCCCGCAAGTCCGCCGTAAGTTGGAAATCCTTCCGTTACGATCAACAGGTTTCTGCATTTCATTGCAAGTTCTTCATCATTCATTGCAAGGAAACCGCCGATATTTACAAGTGCATCCTTTTTTGCACTCATAGTTGCACCATCGGCATACGAAAACATTTCCTGCGCAATTTCTAAAACCGGTTTATTCTCGTAACCCTTCTCACGCAGTTTTATGAAGTAAGCATTCTCTGCAAAACGGCATGCATCGAGGAAGAGCGGGATGTTATGTTTTTTACAGACTTCTTTTGTCTCGCGTATGTTCTTCATCGAAACGGGCTGACCGCCGCCTGAATTGTTCGTAACCGTTAACATACAAAGCGGAATATTTTCAGCACCTTTTTCTTTTATAAAATCTTCAAGTTTTTCCACATCCATATTTCCTTTGAAGTCTGCCCGCTCTGCAGGATGCTTTCCAATCTCCACTAAAAGATCATCCGCTTCGGCACCGGTAAACTCGATGTTTGCACGGGTTGTATCGAAGTGAGTGTTATTCGGAAAATACTTTCCCTTTCCGCCGACAATCGAGAAGAGGATCTTCTCTGCCGCCCTTCCCTGGTGAGTAGGAATGATATGTTTCATATTTGTGATTTTGTTTACGGCTGCTTCAAACCTGTAAAAGCTTTTTGAACCGGCATAAGCTTCATCGCCGTTCATTATTCCTGCCCATTGCTTTGCGCTCATTGCAGACGTTCCGCTGTCTGTCAGCAGATCGATAAGCACATTATCGGCGTGAAGCATAAAGGGATTGTATCCTGCGTTCTTCAATAATTTTTCTCGTTCTTCACGTGTTGTAAATTTTATCGGTTCTACCGATTTTATTTTGAATGGTTCGATGATTGTTTTTGGTGTCATTCCGTTGCCTGTGTATTTGTGTGAAACGATAAAATTTCTTTAATACAAAGTTAATAAATGATTAAAGATTTTATCCCTTATAAAACTATAATTTTAATAATTTTTACGCTGCTGACCAAATTATTTTATTTGTTGAATATATATTTGTGATTTTTCAGTTATTCGAAATTTTTACTAAAGTTGACAAACTCAACCCCCCGCCCCCTTCTCTTGCCAAGTCAAAAATCCCGCTTGCGGGGAGAAGGGGGAATTAAAGGGGGATGAGTTTCTATCTTAATGCTGATAATGATTTTTGCTCGATATCCGTTTTAATTCTTCTATTGTTTGTTTCTCAATAAGTTATTTATTGCTGCATTAGAACTCAACCCTACCCTTCTCTTAAAAAGAGAAGGGATTATTAATGTTTAGTTCTTTTTATTAATATTCTGTCAAACATTATCATTAAAACGTTTTATCGACAATAATTCTCTCTCTTTTCAAGAGAGACCTGCCTGCACGAAGCCGTTTCGGCAAAGAGGGATTAGAGAGAGTTCCTTTTATTTTGGACAGAAGTGAAATTATACAAGAAAAAGAACCGGGCATAATAACAACAAATTTTATTTATCAATTTTTTATTATTTTAATTTGTTTGAAATACAGGAAATAAAATCTCCCCGACTTATTTCCGAAACAGGGAAAAAAACAGGAGAGAAATACTCGATTTTTTTACCGGAATGAATAGTGACAATTCAGCACAAAAATATCTTTCTAATAATTTCACTACTTATTTTTATTATAAGCTGCTCATCTAACAACGATCACAATCGATATAACACTATTGCAGAAGGGGGAAAAGTTACTGCGTTAATAACCGATCCGGTTGAAACTTTAGACCCTGCTAAAATAATTTTCTTAACGGATTGGTATTCATCACTTTTAGTATTTGAAGGACTCGTTGGATATGGAGATAATCTTGAAAATGTAACGCCTTTAATTGCCGAAAGATGGGAGTTTTCAGAGGGTAACACCAAAATAAAATTTTTTATCAGGAAACACATTTACTTCCAGGACGATGCTTGTTTTAAGAATGGAAAAGGAAGGGAAGTAACAGCAGAAGATGTTTTGTATTCGTTTAAACGTATTGCAGACCCCGCTATTCAATGCCCGAACCTTTATTTATTTCTTGGGAAAATTGAAGGTTTGGAAGAGTATAAAAATGGTAATGCTTCAACTATAAAAGGCATAAGAATAATAAACGATTATACGATTGAGTTTACACTGACAAAACCTTTTGTATCGTTTATTAAAACTTTAGCAGTTCCGGCTGCTTATATTATTCCAAAAGAAGCAGTTGATTATTACGGCGATAACTTTTACAAGCATCCGGTTGGAACCGGCGCATTTCGACTTTCGTTATGGGAACCCACCAAAAAGCTTGTCTTCACTAAAAATAATTCTTATTGGGGCAAGGCAGGAAAAGAACGAAAGCCACCTTACCTGGATGAAGTAGAATTTAAAATTTGTAAAAACATATCTTCCCAGTATGCAGAATTAATTAATTCAGAAAACGGAATAATCCGGGTAAGTAAAAACCGGTTTCAACGTCTCTTCAAAAATAAAAACTTCGCTAAAAATTTTAATACGGTGAGCATCGGGAAAGGATTGGGAATAAGATTCTGGGGATTTTCGATGGATAATAATTCCGCTTTTGCGAAGAATAAAAATTTAAGAAGAGTAATTGCCTTAAGTTATAACAGAAATTTTTTAACCGAAGACTCATTGAATTTTAACGTGCTGCCCGAAAATTTTATGCCCGATGTTTTCTTCCCGGAAGGAATTAAATTTAAACCCGTCTATAACCCTGAACTGGCAAAAAAAATTATTTCTTCATATATGAATAAAAAATTAAAGCTTAATATAGGTACCAACATTATATCGCCGGATGTAATATCACTTCGTGATGGTTTAATTCAAATAGGAATTGAACCTGAAATTAATATGATGAAATCAGGTTATTACAATTACATAATTAATGAAAGACCCGATATATTCAGAGTTAGTATGATACCTACATATCCAGACCCGCAGGAGTATTATTCGCTTTGTTATTCCAAAAGCGGGCGCGATATTAATTTGATGCAGTTTAACAATGTACAATATGATTCTTTGTACGATGAGTTGTTGGTAGAAAGAGAAAAACGTGATGAGATAATTAATAAGCTCGAAGAGATTATTCGCACTGAGTTGCCCGTTATAAATGTCTCACACGAAAACGTAAACTATTTTGTTTTTCCGGTTAGTATTAAAGGGGTAAGGCAAAATTATATCTTCCCCGACTTCAGATTTATCTACATCGATAAACATCATGAAAAAGGTTCATAAGTTAAAAAGTAAAATCTTCCTGCTCATCCTATCAGGATTATTTATTCTGCTTTCCGTTATTATCGTTGTGCTTTACAATTTCGGGCTCGATTTTATCAGGTCTTCTGTTGAAAACGACATTAAAGCATTATCAAATCGTGCAGTAATTAGATTTGAGGATGAAATTAAGAACCGGGCATTTGAGCAAATAGTTTTTGAAACGCAATTAGCCGTTGAGCCTCCCGAAAATACCGGGAACGTTATAGAAAAATTCTTAAAACTGAATTACGACAGGTATGCAGCCCTTAAAATTTTACTCAATGGTAAAGATGACTACAGAATTTTTATCCCGGGAAAAATTTATTCCGGTGAAATAGAAATTAAGAGCAAACATCTCAATCCGCCTATACATGAAAAACGAATCGATAAATCTACAAGTAAAAGCATTTATAATCTTTATATTTTAAAAACAGATACAAAAGACAAAACAATTGAATACATTTCATTGAATAAATCGCTATCCAGATATAGAATATCGTACTTCGTGAAACTGGATAATATATCGGAACAAGTATTTTCGGGTTTAAACACCGGCAAAGAAAAAACATTATTACTTGTTGACAGCGCGGGTACAGTTGTTTACTCTTCGAATATTACGCAGAATAATCAGAAACTGAATTTGCTTTACGGTAATGAATTCTCATCAGGTAAATTAACAAATTTAAACCGCAAAAATTTTGAATTTGATAACAAACTTGCATTATTACGAAATGTAAAATCAATTAATTTGAGGATACTTTCAATCAGTGATTATTCGGGGAAAATTTCCAGGCTTAATTCTCTACTGATTAAAGCCATAATATTTGCACTGCTCATCATTGTATTTGTACTGATTATTATTTACCCGGCCCTTCAAAAATTATCACATTCGGTAGAAAGGATGGAGCAGGTTGCCCGAAAGGTTGCGAATGAAGATTTTTCTGAAACGATTGATATAAAAACAAATGACGAGGTTGGCGTACTTATTCAAACTTTTAATGATATGGTTCAAAAGTTGAGCGCATCTTATGAAAAATTAAAAGTAACAAATACAGAACTGGAAGCAAAAATTATTGAATTGAAAAAAACCCGTGCAGAACTCTCTTCTAAACAAAAGCTTGCCCTGATTGGTGAAACCATTTCAAAAATATCTCACGAAATCCAGAACAAAATAGGAGGTTTAAGTATCTGGATTCAAAACCTTGAGCTTAAAAATAAAGATGATGATGTCTCTCTTTTGTATATCAGGGAAATGCGCAAAGCTTTGAAATCGTTTTTAAACATGCTCATTAATTTTAAAAAATTTTACCGTCAACCGATTCTAGATTTAACAGAATTCAAGATTGAAGATTTGATAAATAATGTTGTAAATCAATTTCAGACCGACCTGGAGGAGAAAAACATTAGCATCATAAAAAAACTTGATAACAACTGTTCGCTTAGTGCCGACCGGGCTTTATTGGAAGAAGCAATGATCAACATAATAATAAATGCTATCTTCTACTCGCCAACCGATGGAAAAATAATTATTATTTGTAGTAGCGGAAACGGTTTGATTAAAATTTTAATTGCTGATGAAGGACCCGGTATAGATAAAAAAGATACTGAAAAACTTTTCGTTCCTTTTTTCACTACAAAATCTGGCGGGAGCGGTTTAGGGCTTGCAATAGCAAAGAATATAATTACGGCTCATAAGGGAAAGATAAAAATTTTTAATAACCCGAATCAGAAGGGAGCTATAGCAGCAATTATTCTGCCCCGGATTACAAAGGATGAAACGAGCCTAGATTCATCGGGACGAGTTCCATCTAACCAAAATATAAAATTATAACCAGATGAAACGAGCATGAAAAATCTTTTTACACACAAGCCAATGATTATAATGCGAGTTTCATATAACCTTAATTTAAAATTATAATTATATGAACCGAGAGTACTTAAAAAATATTTCAAACAATCAATAGGAATTTTATAATGAAAATTATTGTAGCAGAAGATGACGAAAGCACACGTGATGGAATAAGAGTTTTTCTCGAATCAAATAATTATTCCGTTACAGTTGCTACTAACGGAAAAGAAGCATTAGAAAAAATTTTAAATAAAAAATTCGATCTTGTTATATCGGATTTACAAATGCCTCAATTAGACGGAATTAACTTATTGAAAAAAATAAATGAAGGCACACTACATATTCCATTTATAATAATTACTGCTTATGGCTCTGTTCAAAACGCTGTTGAAGCTATGAAATTAGGTGCGGAGGACTTTCTTACAAAGCCACTCAATCTTGAAGAACTTTTACTAAAAATAAAAAAGACAGAAAGAAAACTTCAATTATTAAATGAAAATAAAAAGTTAAAGATAAAATTACACCGTCTTGAAATTCCTGAAATTATTGGAGAAGATAAAAAAATTAAAGAAGTAAAAAGAATGATAAGAAAGATTGCTTCGGACAAAGATGTATCCGTAATGATTTATGGTGAAAGCGGAACAGGAAAAGAATTGGCGGCAAGAAACATTCATTTGCTATCTGCCCGAAGCAGTAAACCGTTCGTTGCTATTAATTGCGGTGCTCTGCCCGAAGAGTTGCTGGAAAGCGAACTTTTCGGTTACGTAAGAGGTGCCTTTACCGGGGCTTACAAAGATAAAACAGGTTTGCTTCTATCGGCTGATAAAGGAACAGTTTTTTTAGATGAAACAAGTGAAATGAGTTTAAAACTTCAAACAAAACTCCTTCGCGTTTTGCAGGAAAGAGAAATTCAGCCGGTCGGTAGTGATTCTTCTACCCGGATTGATATCAGGGTAATAGGTGCAACGAATAAGAATCTTTCCGAACTGGTTGCAAAAGGTTTGTTCAGGGAAGATCTTTATTACAGGTTAAACGTCGTGGAGTTAACTATGCCACCATTACGCGAAAGACCGGATGACATTCCCCTTTTAATTGAACATTTATTATTGAATAATGAAGAACGGAAATTATCCCTTTCCGAAGATGCGCTGGAGATGTTAAAAAAATATTCCTGGCCCGGGAATGTAAGAGAGTTAATAAACCTGCTGAAAAAACTTGATGTAACTTTGGATGATAAATTTGTTACTCCCGAAAAACTACCGGAAGATTTAGTAAAGAATGTTATCTATTCCAAAACTAACTGGAAAGATATTATAAACAGCAGCAATTTTCATAGCGCTCTTGAAAACGCAATTCGAAATTTTGAAAAAGAGTTTATCGGTTACCATCTGCGAAAAAACAAAGGGAACATCACTAAAACCGCCGAAGAAATCGGGCTTTCACGCGTATCACTTCATAAAAAGTTAAAAGAATTTAAAGCTAATGATAAATTTAAAAATGAAATGTAATTGAATGTAAACTCAACTTAATAGTGTAAACTTATATTTACACTTAAATCTTTTGTTAACGGAACAGGTTCTATCTATCCTTTTCCACAATTCTTTCCAAAAATCTTACTATAAAAAATAATCATTAAACACTTTGTAAAGCCGGGTTAACAAACCCCTGAATTAATTTATATCAAAGACCCTTCAATTTTTTCCATAAACGAAATTTTTAGCACGGCACTGAAATTGTCTTACACATAAAAAAATTTTTATAATAGAAATGAAAAACAACTCAACAACTGATAAAATTTGTTTGATAATAATTAAAGACATTTCATTACGAAAAGGAATTGCACTAACACTTATGGATATTTTCAGGAATGTCATACATCTGGATAACTACATAGACGCTTTTACAACTCTTAAGAAAAAGAAAGTATCGCTTATAATAACCGATCTCCAATTCGATACATTAAGCAGTAGTGATTTTATACGGAAGGTCAGAACCGGCTATCCAGGTATTTTAATCGCAGCAATCAATAGCAGATACAATGATAACACCATTGAGTTGTATGCACAAAAGGGAGTCGATAAAATTTTCTCACTTCCACTCGACTTAAATGTTTTTTTAAAAGAAATAAAATCACTTTTAAAATTATAAAAGGAAATGCGAAACAGTAAATCTACATACAGTTACTTTAGAATAGATATAACACCATTGAGTAAACCTTATAAGGAACTAAAAACAAATCAAATTTACGGAGGCAATATGAGAATAATTATATTTTTCGTAGTAATACTTTCTGCTGCAACCGCTTTTGCGCAGAGCACAATGAATATTATGTTTACCGACGGGACACAAACAACATATACCATTGGGGATGTTTCAAGTATTACTTTCGAAAATGTTACAAGCATCGAAGACCTGAAAAATTTAACAAGTATAGTTAACGAATTCAGAGTTCTTCAAAATTATCCCAATCCTTTCAATCCTTCCACAAGCATCGAGTATTATCTGCCCGATCAAGGATTGGTTAAGATTAATATTTTCAACATAAATGGTGAACTTATTAATACTGTAACCAATGGCTATCAAAGTGCCGGACAGCATAAGACATTGTGGGATGGAACAAACGAAAGCGGAATGAAAGTAGCATCAGGTCTTTACATATACCGTGTGGCTTTCAATCAAAAAGTGATTTCTAAAAAAATGTTATTAATAAAATAGGAGAACTAAAATGAAACTGTTTAACTTAATTGTGGCATTTACTATTTTTCTTTCATTCTCTCTCACTGCTCAAACACCTACACTAAATATCAATAAGACAGACGGAACAACAGATTCTTACTCTTTAAGTTCTATACAAAGTATTACATTCGGTAGCAGCAATATTATTGTTACCGAAGGATTGGTTTCATATTACCCGTTCAATGGTAATGCAAATGATGTTTGGGGAACAAACAATGGTACATTTATGAACGGTACAACGGTTTCAACCGATAGAAAAGGAAACGCTAACAGTGCATGTCTTCTCGATGGTGTTGATGATTATGTCGCTCTTACTACTTACCTTCCCGAGACAGATGAAATTTCGATAAGCGTTTGGGTATATTATACAAAACCCGGCAATCAGATTGCAGATATTATAGTTGATACCGACCAACCGGTTGCTCCTGCTTTCAGGTTAGATATGCATAACACCGGTATAGGAATAACTGCTAATAAAAATGGTGCAACACTGAACAAAAGTAATGGGACAGCAGTTATGGGACTCAACCTGGAAAACGGCTGGCATCATATTGTTTGGGCAATGGCTTCTGACCAATCTCTCATTTACCTCGATGGAACCCTGGTTGGAACAATTGTCAAAACCGGAAGCAATGTCGGAGATCATGCAGACCATGCTGTAATCGGTGCTTATTATGACGGTAACCCGCCATTCAAAAACTTTTTTAATGGAAAAATCGACGATCTTCGAATTTACAACAGGCTGCTTACTCCCGAAGAAGTTTCTCTATTATATAACGAGTAACTCATCTCTATATAACTTGCGGATGCAGGGCGCTGCTTAAAGTGCCCTGTTTTTTTATTTTTTAGTTGCCTTTTCATTTAAGTATAGATAATTTATCTTATATTAAACAAAACTTATATGAGAGGAGAGCACAAATGGACCCAACTGATACAAACGAAATTAGCGAACAGTTTGAAGGTTCCCCGCCCGATAACCAGCAGGATGAATTAAATCATTCCGATAAATTAATAGGTGTAATCAGCGAACCCGGAGTGACTTTCGAGCAAACGGCAAAATTCCCTCCGAGGGCTGCTGACTGGCTGATCCCATTAATTGCATTTATTATTATTGCAATTGCTTCGAACTTTATTCTATTCCAGAACGCTGAGATCAAATTGCAGTTTGTTGAAATGCTTAATAAGCGAATGGAGAAGGTTGAACAGCAAATGGAAGAAAAAGTAAAAAGCGGCGATATGACGGAAGCTGACAAAGAAAAAGCAATGGAACAGGCACGCAAGGGTATGGAGTTTATGACCGGTCCTACCATGCGCTCGGTCACCTTAGTGATCTGGACGTTCATCGGTTTCTTCCTTATGGCTTTAATTTATTTTTTGCTTGCAAAGTTCGCACTGAAAGGAGAAGGGACATACAACGGGACAATGGTTGCAAGAGGATTACCGGTGTATATTTTATTTATTCAGATTATCGTCATTGCTATTTTATCTTTAGTATTTGAAAAACTTATGACTGATTCCAGTCTTGCTGCAATTTTAGGCACAGACAGGGAAACTATAGCAGGTTATTTACTAAGCAGAGTCGATCCGTTTGCTATTTGGTTTTACTCGGTTGTAGGAATTGGTTTAGCTAAAATGTTTAAATCTGATTCAACGGTTAAATACATCGTTATGGTTTTTGCAGTATGGATAATCGGCGATTTGATTCTTTTCCTTTTAGGAACGAGTTTCGGTTGATTTTATGTGCCACAAGTGCCAGTCACCTACTGAGGATATTGACATCGAGGTGACTGGCACTTGTATTTTGTTAAGGAGGGAACTAAGGGGAAGTCAAAAGAGTTAACTTATGTTTAAATACACAGATTGCTAAACTATGCTAAGCAATTTTCCGTGGCGCAGGACAGTGTCCTGCGAACCCCTCCATTGATGAAAAATGATCAACGATTTATGATTTTTAAAGTTATCTGTTTTATTTTATTTCTCAAATCTGCGGTTCGTTAATCAGTATTCGTAAATCAGTTTTTAAGATGAACAAATAATTTTAGACCCATAGATTACTAATCTGTGTTACGAAATGTGGTTTTTACAATTCACGCTGTACACACTGTGACGGCTGCAAATGCATTTACAGCAATTGTTGCTGACTGATACCTGCCCCCTCTGTGAAAGTACTTTTTACAAACGTAAAAGAAGTAGCAAATTTATACAACAGGTAAAAATTTAAACATAGACATTTACATTTTTACTCAAAAAAAAAATAGCTTTTACAGAGTATTTTTTATAGGAATAATTTTTGCTTTATTAATTTTAGTATTTTAAAGAGAAGATGAAACGAGCATGAAAAATCTTTTACTCACAAAAAAATGATTATAATGCGAGTTCCATCTGACCTTAATGAGAAATTATAAACAGATGAAAAAATAAATTATTCAGGGGAACAATATGAGAAAAACAGTGCTCTTTTTAATTATTCTAACGGGTATTGTACGACCACAACAAAAAGAGTTTCTTTATACTTCACTTTTAGGGGCAGTTGATGCTTCAAGTTTAGCCACAGGTGAGGCTTCCGTGACAAATTTATCCAATGTACTTTCATATAAATACAATCCTGCAACTTTAGCAGTTTTCAATTCAATCGGCTCGACTATTAATATAAGAAATATTGGTGACCTCGGTAATATTTATGCAATTAATGTCCTGACTAAAACACCTGTAGGGAATTTTGGAGTTGAATATGCCAGCTACAGCGGACTATACTATTTTATTTATGAACCTATATCTCCGTCCCTGATTCAAGAGAAGGATGTTACTCTAACTTTATCTTATGCTAATTTTGTATTTACTAATTTTGCCGCGGGAATAAATCTTAAATTTTTTAGAAATAAAAACCCGGACGAAGAAAATCAGCTCTACAATGAAGAAATAAAAACCCATATTTACTTTGATATTGGAATTATATATATAATTAAATCTCTGTTTATTTATGGTTCTGTAAGAAAAGATAGATTATCCATCGGATTGTCAATTCAAAATGAAGGTGAAAAATTCACCTATTATAGAAATGGTAAAAGATACAACTTGCCTGCCTATCTTCGATTTGGATTCTCATATAATTTGCCCTGTGTTGTCTGTAACAAAAGCGAGATTATAGGTTTGGAAACAAATCTTGAGTATAAAAGATATTTGAATGCGCCCGAAAAATCATTTTATGGAATTGACGAAGTCTATGGGATTAATGCATTGAATGTTGGGATTGATATTAGAGCCTTGGAAATTTTACATTTTAGAATGGGAACATCTTTAAACTCATTGCAAGATAAATATCCAATCTATGGTGAAAATAATTTCAAATATGGAGTTGGTATCAGTACTAATCTCAGGTTATTTAAGCTTGAAAATCCTTTCTTTATTAATATTGACTATTCAAGACTTTCATTTAGAGGAATAGAAACTCAAAATATCTACACTTTTCAGTTCGGTTAATCACTCAATTAAAACTTTTTATAATTAATTGAAGGGAACGTTATGGTTAAATTATTTACACTTTTATTGTTAGCATTATCCACAGTAATTATTAAAGGGCAAGATACTCCTAATGAACCTTTTCTTAGTAAACAATGGTATTTACAAAATGAACAAGAACACTCTCTTAATGCTTATCAAGATGCTGATATTGATGGTGTGGAAGCTTGGGAATGTAGTACAGACCATCCAAATATGAAAATTACAATAATAAAAGGTCAAGAAGGTGTGGCCGACAAATTAAATCCTGAATTAGTGAGCAGCATTTCAACTAAAAATACTGAGATATCTAAGGGAATTATCGTTGGAATTTGGGGGGGGGTTAAGTTACCGGAAAATAATCCAAAGACAAATTCTGGTCCTTGGGGTGGGGTGTTTGTGAATATGCATACTGGACTAGGATGGAGTCTGCAACTAGAATATAATGTTTGGAGGACTATTT
>BDSV01000176.1 GCA_002898075.1 bacterium BMS3Abin03 | reverse complement strand
TGAACCCAACAAACCTTTTTCTTCGGCGGCATGAAAAATAATAAGTATCGATCTTTTGTTTTTATGCATAGCGGTTAGTCTTCTTGCTGCTTCAAGAATCGCAACTGTTCCCGAACCGTCATCATCCGCGCCGTTATAAATCTCATCGCCTTTTTTACCAAGATGATCGTAATGAGCAGTCAAAGCTACATATTCATTTTTCAAATTTATATCCGTCCCTTCGATTAACCCGATTACATTTCTTGCAGTTTTTAATTTAGAGTAAGTTTTATAATTGAACTGAATTTGTTTGTTTAACCGGAATCCTTCCAATCTGTTCCCGTTTTCTTCAGCTTCTAAAATTTTATCATAAGAAAGTTTTTCATTCGAAAGTATGGATTGTGCTGCTTCTTCGGATAAAACCACTACCGGAATGTCATCTTGTTTCGCGTTACCGGTTTCGTCATCACCCTCCGGTAATTCTATCGATGGTGAAAGCGCCCTCATTTTCAGAAACCGCCAATATCTTTTACTCATTTCAGACTGGATAAACAGAATGCCTGCCGCACCATGTTTTTTTGCATTATCGTATTTAAAACCGGATTGTTTGAATAAGCTGAATTCTTTTCCGGAGAATAAACTCTCACCGTCTTTTTTAGGAGTACCCATTAAAAGCAGAACGACTTTACCTTTTACATCCAACTCGTTATAATCATCGTAATTAAATTCTTCGGCTGTTATTCCATAACCGGCAAAAACTATTTCGTTCATACTCCCGGAATATTCTTCAGACGGAAGTTTTCTTAGCGATAAATAGAAATCCGTTCCCAAACTTAATTCTTCAGTTGTTCCGTCTTGCCTGATTAAAACTAAGTTTGATCCGGGTTGAACTCCCCTTAAAGAAAGATCGAAAGACTGAAAGTAAGTACCGTCATCACCAAACGGTTTTAACCCGTATTTATTAAGCTCCCCGGAAATAAAAAGCGAAGCGATTTTTCCTGCTCTTGTTGTTGTTTCTCTTCCCTCAAGCTCATCGGAAGACAGGAATGTGAGATTGACTTTTATATATTCCAATCCCCTTTCTTTATCCAAAACCGATTGTGATAATGCTAAATTAGAAACGAGAAGAATTGTAGTAACAACAAATAGTAAAAGAGAAAATCGTCTCACGAGAACCTCAAATATTTGAACCAATGAAAAATTGATTATAAAGAATAACCCGGGAAAATATTTAGCCGCAAAAAAACAGTTCGTAACGATTACAACAACACCGGGAAAATAACAATTACGGTTTAAGCCCCTCGTATTCATTCTGCAGATAACGAAGCGCTTTGTTGCTGATTATGATATTTTTTTCAATTGCGAAATTTTCAGCATTCTGCAAATTACCCCTGTAAAACCTCAGCCATAAAAAATTAGTGATTACAACACCGTCAAAAATCCGTTCACCGACAAAAGCTTTGATAGTTAAGTAACCCCATAAAACGTTCCAGCCGAGCGATAGTAACCCGCTAATATATTCACCTGTATATATTTGTCCGGCACCCGGAATAAAGTAGGAAATAGTTTTAGCAAAAGAAACGGAATACAATTTATTATCCACATTTTTTGCGAGCGAGCTTAGCTCCTGCCGGGAATCTATTTTAGCAAACTCGGAGGAAGCTTTATCCCATTCATCCGCAAAGATGTACGCCCAGCCGCGCCAGTAAGTTAACTCATTATTTTTATTATTGAACCTTTTATCTGCCTGAAGCGAATCCAAAAGTTTAAAAGCCCGTGATGTTGTTCTGCGTAAAATATTAACCCTGATAATTTCAATTCTTGAACGGTAAAGTTCTTCACTACTGTGCGAATTCATTTCGGCTAAAGTAAAATACCTTATCGCATCCGAAAACTTTGCGCCTTGTTTGTAAGATCGAGCAATTAAGTTATAAGCATCAAAATAATATTTGCCCGATTCCTCGAAGAATAAAAGCCGTTTTGCTTCGGTAACTGCATCGAAATATTGTTCTTCGGAGTATAATTTCTGCGCAAGTTTAAACTGATCATCAAAACTGCTTTGCGTAAAAGCCGCGGTTGAGAAAAGAAATATTAGTACTAAAATGTTAATCGTTTTCACTGCAAAAATCGTATTCCGGTGAATAGTAATTATTTTCCTCGAGATATTGTTTTACACTTTCATTGTATTCGAATTTTATTTTCGCATTGTGAACCTGTGCCGCCGCAACCGAACCATAAACATTTCCGCCATAGAAGAATGCCGTTAACCCGGTAAATATCCAGGCACGTGTCGTATGACCGGCGCGGAAGTTATCGTAAGCAAAAAATGCAGCTACTCCCGTAACCAGTAAGGCAACGATACCGTCACTAACTTCGCCCGCATACATTTTGCCGCTTCCGGGAATGACTGCAGACATTATTCCGGCTATTGCACCGCTTTTATACGGCGGATCATTTTTCCAATTGTAAAACGCAGTTAATTGTTCTCTCTCATTCATTTCGAACGGAGAAAGGAATTCATCTTCTTCCGGCAACGGTTCATCTGTAAAAAGATATGAAAAATTAAATAGTTTTTTTCCCTCCTCCCTGAAATTTTTAACTTTTTTTAGGAATGTATTCCGATAGTATGTTCTCAATCCGGCAAAATTGTTCATTAAAAAATTCGATTTGAGTATTTCCAATTTTGAATTATCATAATAAAAGGAAGTATAAT
Source organism: bacterium BMS3Abin03 (assembly GCA_002898075.1). GTDB lineage: Bacteria > Bacteroidota > Ignavibacteria > Ignavibacteriales > Ignavibacteriaceae > BMS3ABIN03. The sequence continues at coordinate 59,316 of BDSV01000176.1, read as the reverse complement.
TTATACCTGAAAAATTTTTAATCGCGTAATCATACTTTCCTGTACAAGAATAGCTGAGACCAATTTTAAACCGAAGAGTATCATCTCCGCTTATTCCTAAAATTCTTTCATACTCTAAAGCAGCTCTTAAATAATCTCTATCACAAAAAAGGAAGTCGGCAAACCTCCTGATGTTATCCGGTGAATTAAAATTGAATTGATTATCCTGCGGTCTGATATTAATTGACAGGATCAGAAATAAAATAAGAATAAAGGTTTTCATTATTTGTTAACTACTACGCCGGGAGGGATATAATTTATTTCATTCTTATCAAGTTTATACATGGCAACGGGATCGTAATAATGCCCGTCTTTAACCCTCGGGTAACGCTTGTACCGCTTATATAAATTAAAATCGCGTGTGAAGCGATCAAAGAACATTAATGCCCCCTGAACGATGTTTGTTTCTTTTGAAGCTTCAACAAAAAATGCAGAACAGGAAGGACGAAACGGGCAGTTATCACCATCTAATTCGGAAAAAAAATACCAGTAAGCATTGGCAGCCGATTTTACAACTAAGCCGGAAACATTTTCCGATTCGAAAGAATAATCACGATGACGGAAATTATCCGGTTTTTCATATTTGATATCCGCCTTCCCCCATTTAACCCAATCGGTTTGAGGGAAAGCGATACCGGCTAATAGATTAATAAATATAAATATGTAAACAGCTTTTATCATTAATCTTTAAGAAGCGAACGAGCAATAACTATTTTCTGAATTTCAGAAGTACCCTCATAAATCTCGGTAATCTTCGAGTCACGGAGGTATCTTTCAACAATATATTCTCTTACATAACCGTAACCCCCGTGTATTTGAATGGCTTCGAGGGCACATTCAACTGCTATTTTAGATGAGTACAATTTTGCCATTGCAGCTTCCGTGTAAAACTTTTTACCTGCATCCTTCAAGGCAGCAGCTTTAAGAGTCAACATCTTTGCCGCATTAACTTTAACTGCCATATCTGCAATTTTAAATTGTATTGCCTGATGATTTGCAATCTCGGTTCCAAAAGCTTTTCTTTCTTTAGAATATTTAACCGCCCTGTTAAGAGATGCTTCGGCAATTCCGACAGCTTGTGCGGCAATACCTATTCTTCCGCCGTTAAGAGTGTTCATCGCAAAGTTAAACCCTTTACCTTCTCCCCAAACTATGTTTTCTTTGGGCACTTTACAGTTTTCGAAAGTTAAAGAACAAGTATCCGAGCTGCGAATTCCGAGCTTATCTTCCTTTACACCATGCCCGAATCCTTCCCAACCTTTTTCAACCACAAAGGTTGATATTCCATGATGACCTTTCTCTTTATCGGTAGTAGCGACTACTAAATAGCAATCGGCACTAAGCCCGTTTGTTATCCAGTTTTTTATACCGTTTAACAAATAGAAATCACCATCTTTATCCGCAGTGGTTTTCTGTTTAGTCGCATCGCTGCCGGCTTCGGGTTCGGAAAGTGCAAATGCCCCAAGCTTTTCACCCTGGGCAAGCGGAATAAGATATTTCTTTTTAATGAACTCAGATCCATACTCTTCCAACCCCCAGCAAACCAGGGAATTGTTGACAGACATTATAACACCGAGACTCGCATCGACTTTGGATATTTCAATCATCGCAAGTACATAACTTATCGTATCCATACCGGCGCCGCCGTAATCCGGCGAAACCATCATTCCCATAAAACCTAACTCACCCATTTTTTTTAAGATTTCTGCCGGGAACACTGCATTCTTATCTCTTTCGATAGCGGTTGGAGCAATTTCTTTCTCGGCAAAATCTTTTGCCGATTCCTGAATCATTCTTTGTTCTTCACTAAATTCAAAATTCATAATTCTTCCTAATAATTAAGTTGGATTTAACAATTCATTTTTTTATAATATTGTTCAAAAATAAAGGAAACTTCATTAGATAGCAATTTATGATGTTTCTAAACCTTCTAAAGGATTTTATAAAAAAATAATCGATTAGTAAATTTACAGTATGAAATCTGAAGAAAAAGGTGGTAACGATAAAAAACCAATTCTTAAAGGTTACACTTTAAAAGAATTGAAAGATTACTTTTCCTCAATCGACGAAAAAAGGTTCAGGGGAGAACAGATATTTAATTGGCTATACAGTCATCTTATCGATTCATACGAAGAGATGCAGAATGTCCCAAAAACACTAAGGGAAAGACTTTCCGAGCTAACAGGTCCATTAAATACTTTAAAGTTGGTTACTACAAAATCATCACCTCAAACTGGTACAAAAAAATATCTGTTCGAAACACTTGACGGACACAAAATCGAGTCGGTGATAATACCTGAAATCAAAAGGACAACACTCTGTATTTCAACACAGGTCGGCTGCCCGCTCGATTGTAAATTTTGTGCGACCGGTTTAATGGGCTATAAGAAAAATTTATCCGCCGGTGAAATTTTCGATCAGTATAAATTTACGGTTAAAGATTTGGAGGAAAACTCGATTAAAAATATCGTGTATATGGGAATGGGTGAACCGCTATTAAATTATGACGAGACACTAAAATCATTGGAAATATTTGCAAACGATCTTACAAAAGGAGCAAAGTTAAAAAGGATTACAGTTTCAACAGCAGGAATAGCACCTAAGATAGTTGAACTCGCCGACTCGGGAATGAGGGTAAAACTTGCACTCTCGCTGCATTCCTGTTTTGAAGATATCAGGTCTAAACTAATGCCGATCAATGAAAAGTATTCATTAAAAGAAAATTTACACGCGATAAGACATTACACCAAACAAACAAGAACGCGAATTACTTTTGAATACATAATGATAAGCGGAATAAACGACCGCGAAGAAGATTTTATAGAACTGGTGAAACTATGTAAATCTATGCCTTGTAAGATAAATGTTATTCCGTTCAATTCACTCGCTCACATAAAGCCATCCGGTTTTTCCGCCGAATTGCGCCCATCCCCTTTTGAAAGAGTGGAAGCATTCGTACAAGCGCTCAGAGATCAGAACATTATAGTTACCGTAAGATACACACAAGGCGAAGATATTGCTGCTGCCTGCGGTCAGCTTGCAATTGTAGAGAATGAAGATGAAAAAATTAACTCATGATGAAATTTCGGAAAACCGAAGCACTCTAAAAACACTGCACAAAGTTAATCGTCTTCCGGTTTATGTGATTCTCAACAGCATAAGAAGCAATTACAACGTCGGTTCCATTTTCCGCACTTCCGACGGCGCAATGATAGAAAAGCTTTACATGTGCGGCTACACACCTCACCCTCCAAAAAAAGAAATAATGAAAACCGCTCTCGGTGCAACCGAAAGTGTAAACTGGGAATATGTCGAAGATCCGGAAGAAGTAATTTTAAAATTAAAAGGGGATGGAATAAAAATAGCGGCACTGGAACTAACGGACAGCAGTTTTCCATATTATGATTTAAAAAACAATATCTTCCCGGTAGCATTAATCGTGGGGAATGAAATATCGGGTGTATCGCAGGAGTTATTAGACTTATGTGATTTCTCAATTGAAATACCGCAGTACGGTATTAAGCAATCGTTAAACGTTGCAGTGGCTTATGGTGTTACAATTTTTGAACTGAGGAAAATTTTCGACAAGGAGTGAAAAGGATTAAAGAACTTTTTTGAAACTCGTAGCGTTTTAAGTTAAAAACCTGGTAAACAAAAAATCGTGGGGCGGGACAATTGTCCTGCCACCCAATTAACATAAGAAACAGAATACCGGTCGTTCCTATGGAACTTTGTTTTTTCTCTTTTGTTTTCATTATTCACGGCAGTTCCCTGCCGTGCTGTAAACAGGTCGTCTCTAACGAGACTAAAAATCAAAAGTGTAAGTGAGAACCTTTTTAGAATGGAACTTGGGCTGCAGCGCAAGCCCGCGTCCCCGCAGGCGCTTCCCCCGTAACATATCAATTTACAAATTATAAAACACAAATGAATCCCAAATTTTTATTTAAATTCTTATAGGAAAACATATTTGCATATTTTATAAACAGAACAATTTTTATCTATTGCCGTTAATAAAACGGAACAAACAGGCAGGGCTTTAGCCCAAACTAAACAAATGTGGCTAAAGCTGTAATTTGGGTTTGGTGAAATCAAAATCCGTCAGTTTAAACTAACGGCAATTAATGAACGGGAAAAAGCTTGTGGGTAAGATTTTTCCTTCAAGAGCTTACTTTCAAATCTCAAATTCTAATTTTCAATTGATAAAAATTTCTGTTTGAATATTCGAATTTAAAAATTGGTGCTTGTTTGTTATTTGGAAATTGGTTATTGTAATTTCCCCTTGCATCTCTCGTGCATTTCAAAAAACTAAAATATGGCTGGTTGCTGCAGTGTTAAAGGATACACTGTGTAAAAAATTCTTCCCCGTTATCTTTTGTATGAATAGCAAGCAAGTTTGCTCTTACCATTTTAACCAAAGTTCTCGAAGCCCTTCTTTCAGAAATATTAACAAGCTTACTCAATTCCTTAACGGATATTTTTTCTTTTTTTGCGAGATATTCAAAAACAGTTTTTTCATTCTGACCGATGCTGTATTTTTTAAGGGAAAGATTATTTGCATGTGCTCTCATAATTCTTATCATTTCCTTGCTTGCCCTTATGCTTTTATCATTTACTCTAATCATTACAACTGCCTTACCGGAATCGAAAGAGTTAAGATAATCCTGTAAACGATGAGGCTTTTTACCGGATTCGGGTATGGTTATCGCAACCACTTCTTTACCATTATGAGCAATATAGTTAAGCTGATATTCAACCGGAGGCTCGCAGAAATTTTTTGCAGCGTTCTCAATCATTTCGGCTTCGGCTTTTTCACTTTCTACACCGATAACTTTTCTATCATCATCCACACCAAATAAAATGAACCCGCCCTTTGTGTTGGCAAAAGCCATCATTTCTTTTGCAATTTTTTCGGGAGTTGTAAAGTGCCTTTTAAATTCGCACTGAATGTTCTCCCCTTCTTCTATTAAATCCAATAATTGTTTTCTGTTCATGGCTGAATTTCAAAATTCTGTTTTCCAACAAGTTTCCCCCCGTTTTGTGAATTTAAAATTTTCCTGCAATAAATTTAAAATAACTCGAATTAACTGCTCGTTTTTATCGACCGTTAAAACGGTTAAATATTTATTGGGTTTTTTGTTCATATTCCAACGATTAAAATAGTGGGCTGCTTTAAATTCATAATTTTCACACTGTTTCTTAAGAGACCGTAGGAAAATTTATATTTGTTTTGTAGTGCGACTTTTAAGTCGCAAATTTTATGAAAAATAGCGAGCTAAAGCTCGCTCTACAAATTTGATTTTAATTATCACACAAATTCTTAAGTTTCGGGTTACTTAATAACTCATCTTACACAAAATGGAGAGATAACATCTTTTCAAAAAAAGAGATGTCATCTCTTAAAAAATTTAGCCGTGCAACTTGAGTAAGATAACAAAATATATTAATATTTTCTTTTCCTCGGATTCCATAACGGTTCTTTTATTTTGGGCAGAACAGTCTGGTTTTGCTGATTTACGATTTTTGATTCTTCTTTAGACTTTCCGGTTTTATCTTCATTCTGAAGTGCAACCTGAGTAGTATCGCTTTCTACCGGCAGGAGGGGATTAACAGCCCGGTTCAATGAATCACTACCTAAACTATCTGCCGCAGTAAAATTCAAAGCGTTTAATGAATCTTTATGAGCAAGCTCCAGCCGTCTTTTTTCCTGTTTGTAAGCGGATAATTCAGCGGCAATCTTCCTAACATAAACTGAAGTGGGATATTTGGCTACCAGTGAATCATAAAATGAAGCGGCGGAATCGGGCAGGGAAAGATTGTTTTCCAAAATCCAACCGCAGGCGTAAAGCGCCTTTGCCGCATAAGGTGAATTAGGATATGTTTTATATATTTCATAAAACTGGTCGATAGCATCTGAATAGTTTTCATTCATCATTATATATTCTGCATCTTCATAATCGTCTTTTGCGAGGTCATAATTTAAATTGATTAACGGTTTGTCGAGCTTATTTGCGGCAGCGTTAACAATGCTTTCGTTTTTATAATTGTCGTAAATAACATTGAACAAACTATCCGCCCGCTGCTTATTTTCAATAGTTAGATAATAACTGCCCAAAGCATACAAAGTATTTGCATGGTATCGGGTTTCCGGATAGTTTTCCAGAATGTTATAATAAAACCATCGGGCAGAGTCAGGCATATTCAATTCGGTTAATAGTAAGTTTCCCATCTCAAGCTGATTTTTTGCTAAGAGCGTTCGGAGTGAATCTTCCGGTATCTTTGGTCTTCGAGGCGGATTGTTTTTAAATTTAAGAGTATCGGGCAGTTGATTTGCAAGTTGTTTGTTTTGTTGTTTCAACTGCTGATTAAAAGCATTATTAGTTCTATTCCTTAACTGTAAAAATGCCGGACTATTAAATACGCTGTCGAACCGGGCAATAAAATTTGAATCTGCCGGCTGAGGGTTTCTTAATTTAGTAAGAAGCGTATCTCTAATAAGCGTTGAATCCTGCGTAATAAGTGAATCGATTGATTTAAGTGTATCGACATAATATCCTGTCGTATCCTGCTGGTTTAAAAGAGAATCCAGTCCCGACCAGATGGCTTGCAGTTCCTGGATGTTCGCGATTTCCTCTGCAATAGCCAGCGAGTCTTCAACATAAGCAACAGAATCCTTTGCAAATACATCGGGGTTTTCGACATAAAACAATTGCTTATTATATTTCTCGATAGTTTTGTTCAGTTTCACGTATCTTGTAAACAAACGGTTTTTATCTCTTGCTAATTCAATATACTCTTTCGGAAGTGTGGAAGTCGCCGCTTTACTATAATACGTAGCTGCGCTGTCCAGGTTTATCAGATCCGTTTCGTAAATTGAACCTATTTCATACTTTGATGCACCGGAAACAGGCAAAGATCTGTAAAGCGTATCAACTTCATTGAATAAATTTATCGCTTCCCCGATATCGCCTAATTTTCTGTTGGTCTTGGCTATTTCAAAATCTATATCACCATATTTATCGGAATATTTATCCTCACTTTTCATATTCTCAAATACATTCAAAGCATCTTTACTCCGCTCGCCTTCTCTTAAAGCTTTCCCGTAATTTAATTTAGCATCAAACTCCAGATCAAAACCCGGTGAGTAATCAAACACGGTTTTAAATGCTTTAATAGCGCTTTCAACATTACCTACCTGCATATTAAGCTTACCGATTTCGAACCAGACTTCCGCTTTTATTTCATCATCGTCCGATACATCCATAAATTCATTTGCTACTTCTATCGCACCTTTAATATCATCTATTGTAATCTTGTAAACGATCTCTTCAATATACGACTGACGAATAATTTCATCTTCTCCTTCATCGACGGCTTTTGCTCTAACGCTTGCCAGGGTTCGCAAGCCGGCATCGTATTTTTTCAATCTCATCTGGCATTTACCCACCCACAAATTCGCTTCCAGCAAGTCATCGCTTTCGGGGTAATTAGTAATTAATTCTCTAAACTTTCTAATTGCTTTTTGATAGTTCCTTTGATAATAAAACGATTTGCCGAGCATCATCAATGCATCATCGACATAAGAGCTTTGCGAATTAAATTGAAGTAAATTGGAGCATTTTTCAATTACTTTAATCAGATCTGATTTTACACTACCGGTTATGTTGGGCGGGTTAATAGAAAACAACTCTTTCTTTTGAGCTTTGATTTGTTTTTCTGCCTTTTCAAACAATTCATTTGCATTATAATAAAGATTGAAATAGGTAGTAAAGTTATCCCACACTCCGCAGGACGGAATGAATATTAGAATAAATAATGCTATTGCTAAAAATATTTTATTTTGATAGGAAAATTCCATAACTGAAGCTATTAAAGAATCGAAAAAAGTAAAAGGTAAAATATATTACAGTGCGCTCTCCCCCGATTCATCGGTTCTTATTCTTATAACCTCGTTCAAATCATAAATAAATATTTTCCCGTCGCCCACTTGTCCTGTTTTAGCCGTTTTCAAGATGGCATCAACTACTTTTTCAACATTAGATTCGTCAACAACCACTTCGATTTTTATCTTAGGAATGAACTCAATCCTGTACTCGCTGCCCCTGTAAGTTTCGGTATGACCTTTCTGCCTTCCGTATCCCCTAACCTCAGAGATTGTCATACCGCGTACACCTTCCTCTACCAGAGCTTCTTTAACTTCATCCAACTTGAAAGGTCTGATTATCGCTTCAACTTTTTTTAATGACGACATAATTACTTTCCATGGCAATGTTTATATTTTTTACCGCTTCCGCATGGACAAGGATCGTTCCTTCCGACTTTTTCACCAACCCGGACCGGCTGAGCTTTGCCGCCCCTTGACGACTGAGCTTGCTGGCTGCCCCCGGAGCTTAGACCGATATTTGTTGTTGTCTGTTTGCTTTCCATTATCCTTCCCGCCGGTTGTCTTCTTCTCTGCTGTATTTCTTCGGGTGCCTGGGGGAAAAACTTGAAAGCAAACGAAACGACATCGTCTCTAATTTGCTCGAGCAGGGTCATAAATAGATTGAACGCTTCTGTCTTATACTCTACAAGAGGATCTTTCTGTCCATAAGCCCTCAACCCGATTCCTTCCTTAAGATCATCCATTTCTCTTAAGTGCTCTTTCCACTTATGGTCGATAACACTAAGCATTGCAAACCGTTCGAGTTTAGCCATTATCTCGGAGCCGATCATTTCTTCTTTTTTATTGTAGAAATCTTTTGCGGCTTCAATTATTCTCTCTTTAACTCCTTCTTTACCGAGCTTTTCAAATTCTTCCGGTTCTAATTTTACTTCAACCAAAAGATTATGAAGAATCTCTTCTTTTATAGCTTCGGCTGCCACTTCGTCAAAGTAGCGGTCAACCAATACTTCAACATATTCATCCAACAGATCGAATATCTCAGATTTTAATCTTTCCCCTTCTAAAGCTCTGTTACGCTTTGTGTAAATCACTTCTCTCTGTTGATTCATAGTGTCATCGTACTCAAGCAATCTTTTTCTTATTGCAAAGTTGTTCTCTTCAACTTTCTTCTGTGCTCTTTCAACCGATTTAGTGATCATAGGATGCTGAATAACTTCACCATCTTTAATACCTATCCGTTCCATTACCGAAGTAATCCGGTCGCTGCCGAACAGCCGCATTAAATCGTCTTCAAGCGAAATAAAGAATTTGGAAGTTCCGGGGTCACCCTGTCTTCCCGAGCGGCCTCTAAGCTGCCTGTCTATTCGTCTCGATTCATGTCTTTCAGTTCCTAAAATAAACAGCCCGCCTTTTTCTACAACGCCTTTACCGAGTTTAATATCGGTACCGCGCCCAGCCATATTTGTGGCAATGGTTACAGCCCCAATCTCACCTGCGTGGGCAATAATTTCAGCTTCCCTCTGATGCTGTTTTGCATTAAGTACATTGTGGGGCACGCCTTTTCTCTTCAGCATACGGCTCAACGTTTCCGAAACATCAACAGAAGTAGTACCGACAAGCACAGGTCTGCCTGCTTTTCTCAACTCTTCAATTTGTTCAATTACTGCGTTAAGCTTTTCTCGCTTAGTCTTATATACAGCATCGTCAATATCTTCTCTAATAACAGGTTTATTTGTGGGAATAACAATTACATCCAATTTATAAATTTCATAAAACTCACCTTCTTCAGTTTCAGCCGTACCTGTCATACCGGCAAGTTTGTTGTACATTCTAAAGTAGTTCTGCAAAGTGATTGTTGCAAGCGTTTGAGAATCCCTTTGAACCTTCACATTCTCTTTTGCTTCAATCGCCTGGTGAAGTCCGTCGCTGTATCTTCTTCCGGGCAAAATTCTTCCTGTAAACTCATCCACAATAGCAATTTTACCGTCTTCAGTAACAACGTATTCATCATCTCTTTCAAAAAGTGTATATGCTTTAAGCAATTGATGAATTGTGTGAATTCTATCGCTTGCTTCGGAATACCTATGATACAATTCATCTTTCTTTTTTACCTTTTCTTCTTCACTTATATTCGGATCATCTTCAAATTTACTAACTTCGGTTCCAAGGTCGGGCAGCACGAAAAATTCTTTCCCTTCGCTACTTCCTTTTGCAAGTTCTTCCCTGCCTTTTTCGGTAAGGTCAATAGTGTTGTTTTTTTCATCGATAACAAAGTATAATTCATCATCGATTATGTACATATTTTTACCTTTCTCCCGCAGGTACTCCATTTCGGTTGCATCCATCAGTTTCCTGTTGGCTGGTTCGCTTAATAGTTTTGCCAGGCGGGGGCTTTTCGGTAAACCTCTGTACCCCCTGAATATCAGAACACCTGCTTCAGCCGATTTAGAACCATCTTCAGACAGTAATTTTTCTGCTTTTTGCAGCATCGAAGCAACAAGATTTTTCTGCTTGCGGTAAAGAGCCTCGACTTTTGGCTTTATCTCGTTAAATTTATGATCGTCAACATCGACCGGGCCGGAAATAATAAGAGGCGTTCTCGCTTCATCAATCAATACCGAGTCAACCTCATCCACAATGGCGTAGTTGTGCCCGCGCTGCACCTGATTTTCTTTTTCGATGGACATATTATCACGCAGGTAATCGAAGCCAAATTCATTATTCGTTCCGTAGGTAATATCACAATTGTATTGCTCTCTTCTCTGTTCGGGATCCATTGTATTGAGGATACAACCAACCGTAAGCCCGTGGAATTTAAATATTTCACCCATCCATTCGCAGTCTCTTTTGGCAAGGTAATCGTTAACGGTAACAAGATGAACACCCCTGCCGGTAAGAGCATTTAAATACATAGGCAATGTAGCAACGAGGGTTTTGCCCTCGCCGGTTGCCATCTCGGCAATTTTACCCTGGTGAAGCACAATTCCGCCCAGTAACTGAACATCATAGGGAACCATCTCCCAGGTAACCTTATTACCGGCAACAGTCCAGCTTTTTCCAACGAGCCGTTCACAGGTCGATTTAATAACAGCAAATGCTTCCGGTAAAAGCAGATCTAAAATTTCTTCATACTCTTCATTCAACTGTTCTTTTAGCTGATCAATTTCATCATAAAGATCGGTGCGGTCAAAATCCTCATCGGATTGCAGCCTCTCATTAAGCTTTTCTAACTTCTCTCTCGTTTCTTTTGTATATTCCTGAATCTTTTCTTTAAACTCAGCCGTCTTGGCTTTTAGCTCTTCGTCAGAAAGAGTTTTAATCTTTTCATACTCTTCATTTATTTCATCCACGAGGGGCCAAAGCTCTTTGAGAACCTTTGCGTACTTTTCACCGAATATTTTTTTAATTACATTTATCATTCTTTTGCTTCTCTATGTTTGAATAACAAAAAATAAACTTAATTATAGCAAATTTGAAATGCAATTTAAGAAAAATTACATTGGTTAGCTTTAATTTCACTCATTCGAAAACCGGGCAGCCGGAAAGCAAATTGTTAAATCTTCAACCTAAAAATAAGTGTTAAAAGCTTAAGATTTCTATTTAATTTCATTTAGAACACACTTTAAAAAGTGTAGTGACAGTGGAAACAAAAATCATAAAATTTAAAATTTTAACGGGTTTTTTATTTCTCCGGTAAACCGACCGTGTGAATATTGGTAACTCACCCTTGTCACAGTCACTCCTTCGAAAAAATACATCTCTTAAAAAGAGAGGAACTTTTTAGACAACCTCGTTTGAGGATGAGTTCGGTAAATTTAATATGGTTTTAACACAAGCTCTAAACCGGGAGGAATGATAATCAGGAATACTGGCTTTTTTGATCGGACTCATTTAATATTAGATTTATAAAATATGATATTAATAAATCTTTTAACGTGCGTTTAACAAAACTATCAACGGATTTTGTAAGAAAATTAGCAGAATATTCCGGAGGCGGATTATCTTCTTCCGGGTTCGATAAATTAATTAATCGGTTCGAAGATAATCTGAACGAAACCTATTTTACCGGTTCATCCGAAGCGAACCTTTTAAGAATTATCCAGGGAGTGTATAACAGAGTTTCCCTGCTTAAAGAATGCGTAAAGTATCCGCACTATACTGAAATTCTCGTTTCAATTGCAGCAAACAGTAATTACCTAACCGATATTCTTGTAATCAATCCGGAATATTTTCACTGGATAGTCAACCCGTCTGTACTAAATAAAAAACTAAATAAAAAACTAATTAGTGATGAAATAGCATCCACAGCCGACCAGTTGAATACATTTAATGCGAAAGTTAACGCATTAAAAAGTCTGAAAAGAAAAGAGATTCTGAGAATCGGGTTGAAGGATATTTTTAGAAAAGCACCGCTCGTGGAAATAACCGAAGAGCTTTCAATTTTGGCAAAGGCGTTAACCGGAAAATTATTTTCTATTTGTCATTATGAAATCTTACAAAAATACGGCATTGAAAAAACCGGTGCTAAATATTCACTTATTTCACTCGGCAAGCTTGGCGGCAGGGAATTAAATTACAGTTCCGATATTGACCTGATTCTATTTTATGAGAAAGACATATATATAAAAAGGAAAAAACATTACAGTGAAATACTAACCGAAGCTACGCACCTGTTTCTAAATTCTGCAGCTAAAGGAACCGGCGGTATGCTGTACAGGATTGACTTCCGGCTGCGACCCGACGGTAATAATTCACCTCTCTGCAGAAGCATCCGGGAATACTTCGGCTATTATGAAAGCAGGGGCGAAGATTGGGAGAGGCAAATGCTCATAAAGGCAGATTTTTTAACCGGCAGCAAAAATCTCTATAATAAGTTTATTAATTATCTTTCCCCGTTTATTTATCCATCATCACTTTCAACTTTTCCAAAGCAGCAAATATTAAAAATGAAGAAAAACATCGAGCGGAAATTATCCGGTGATGAAAACATAAAACTTTCTTACGGCGGAATAAGGGATATTGAATTTTCTGTACAGGCATTGCAGTTGCTGAACGGCGGAAGGATTAAAAACATAAAAACCGGCAACACACTAAATGCAATCGAACAATTGAAACAAAATAAATTACTATCCAATTCCGAATCAAAAATATTATCCGGGAATTATATTATTTACCGTCGGATAGAACACTACCTGCAGTTAATGAACGACAGGCAGACACATGTTATTCCATTCCCGGGAGAAATGGCGGAAAAATTAAGCTTTTTCCTCGGTTATAAAAATGTAAATGAATTTAAAAAAGATTTATCGGGAAGAAGGAATGAAGTTAGAAAAATTTATAGCTCAATTTTAGCAGAAGATAAAAAGAAATCTTCCGGCTTCCTGTTCGATGAAATAAATTTTGAAGACCAAAACAAAGCGCGGAAAGATTTACAATATCTCAGAGAAGGAAAGAGTGTCTTCGGTGAAAAGACTTTCGATGCAAAATCAATTAAAAGTTTTACCGTCATCGAGCCGGAAATATTAAAAGAATTAAAAATATCAAAAAACCCGGACAAACTCCTTTCTAACTTCGTAAGAATAATAAAATATGCCGATTTCCCCTCCATCTGGTATAAAGAGATGCAGGATAAAAGGTTCTTAAAATATTTTTTGGAGATTTGTACATTCAGCCAATATGCTATCGACCTGTTTGCCGAGGATAAAGAGCTGCGTGAATTCTTCTTGAGCAGAAAAGTATTTATGAAAATTCCGGCATACGAGCTAACCGGTTATCCCGTAAAAGAAGTTCTGTTTTATTATTCAGTAAACATTACGCTCAAATTACTTAACCCCGTCGATGCTTCGAAAATACTTACATCCGTAATAATCAAAAAGGTGAAAGAAATATCCGATGATTACTCGAAAAGGTTTGGCTGGAAGGAAAGTTATTTTATAGCAGCACTCGGCAGCTTAGGGGCATCGGAAACTACATTCGCTTCGGACATAGACCTTATTTTTATTGCAGAGAATTTATCCGGGCATAAAAATATAGAGGGTGACTTTCAGAATCTTTTAGAGCTTCTTCGTAATAAATTACATCCTTTTAAATTAGACTGCCGCCTGCGCCCCGAAGGTAAGAGCAGTCAGCTTGTTTGGGATATTGAAGAATATAAGAAATACTTTAATACAAGAGCACGGATTTGGGAACACCTGGCGCTTACTAAAATATCGTTCGTTTCGGGCAACAGGAAAATTTTTAATTCATTTATTCAAAGTTTAATCTCAAGTATAAACCGTCTCGATAGGAAGACAATAAAAACAGAACTTACCGACATGCGTAAAAAAATATCGGCACAATCAATTTCATCTTCAATGGATCTGTTCGATATTAAAAAAAGCACGGGCGGTTTGACTGATATTGATTTTATTGTTGAGTATTTAATACTTTGCAATCCGCAACTGCTAAAAAGATGCGGCAGTAAAAATACACCCGGAAGAATTAAAATTTTGATGAGCGTAATTAAAGAAGAGCCGAAACTTATAGAATTAATTAATGCTTTTGTATTTCTTAAGAGTACGGAAATTTATAACCAGATTATATTCAGCGTTTCATCATCAAAAATATCGATGGATGAAAAGAAACTAAATAATTTATATGCAATTATGGATTACAATTCTGTTAATAAATTCAGAAAAGATCTTAACCGGCTAACGAATCAAACAAGTAAATTATTCAGAAAATATTTTGATTAATAGACAGATGAAAATCATAAAGAAATACTATTACTTACTTACCGGCATTTTCGTTTTTATTGTTTACTTATTTACGCTGGCTCCGTCGGTTGTACAAATAGATTCCGGTGAATTAGCTACGGTTCAGGCGATGCTCGGGATTGCACACCCAACCGGCTATCCGTTATTTACTATCATCGGGTATTTATTCTCGCTTATTCCACTGCCGTTCACAAAAATATTTCAGTTGAACTTGCTGGCTGCACTATATGCAAGTGCGGGTGTTTCCGTGTTTGTTTACACATCAAAATTAATACTCGATAATTTAGAATGCTTTAGTGCCGGGCATCGAACTGAAAATGCTGCGAGGAAACACTCTAAGAAAGATAAGAAGAAGAAAAGGAAGAATGGAAAAGAGAAAGAGGAAACAAAATCCATAGCAATAAACGAATCAATAAAATACGCTGCATCAATTCTCGGCGGATTGATTGTTGCTTTCAGCGAAACTTATTGGGTTCAAAGCACATCGGTTGAAGTTTACTCGCTTCATCTTTTACTGATTAACCTTATCATTCTCTTTTTAATAAAAGCATTCCTTTTCGAAGACGATTCGTTTAATAAGGAATTAAAGGGCTGGCTTATTTTCGCTTTTATTCTCGCTCTCGGATTTACAAACCACATGACAACATTATTAATTTTACCGGGAGTTGCATATCTCTATTTTATTAAGAATAAATTTTCCCCCGCATCCTTAAAAAAGATAGCCGTTATGCTGGCAGTATTTTTCCCGGTTTTAATTTTAATTTATCTCTATCTGCCGCTTCGGGCTGCACAAAACCCGGTTTTAAATTGGGGCGACCCCGTTGATCTTGAAAGGATACTGCGTCATATATCGGGCAAACAATACCAGGTATGGCTCTTTGCCTCGGTAGGCGCTGCCAAACAGCAATTGGCTCACTTTGCAGAAACTCTCCCAGCACAATTTTATTTCAGTTTAATATTTGCTTTAGCCGGTATTTATTTTTCCTTTGTTAAGGCACGCAAGCTTTTTGCTTTTTTAACAATCACGTTTCTATTTACGGTTTTATATTCTATTAATTATGAAATACATGATATCGATTCATACTTTCTGCTTGCTTATATCTCGTTAGGATATTTTTCAGTATTAGGAATTATCAAATTATTTTCAGCCATTTCTAAAAAGCAAAATGCATTATTAATAACAATAGGAATAGCAGGAGCATCGATTATTTTTCAATCGTACTCAAATATTAATAAAGTCGATCAAAACAATGTTTACATATTCGAGGATTATACAAAAGCAATAATTAATAGTGTGCCGGAGAGAAGCATAATTTTCACCTATCAATGGGATTACTTTGTTGCAGCATCATACTATTTCAGATATGTGGAAAATTTCAGGGGAGATGTAGCGGTTGTCGATAAAGAATTATTACGGCGCTCCTGGTACTTCAACCAGTTGAATAACAACTATCCTTATTTACTTGAGAGAATGCGGAACGATGTAAACCGTTTCAAAGAAGCGCTCAAGCCGTTTGAACGAAGCGAGCAATTCAATCCTCAATTATTAGAAAGTCTTTACCGGAAGCTGATGACAGACCTAATTGCCACCAATATAAATGAACGAGGCTTTTACATTGCTCCTGAAATTGTTGAGAATGAGATGCAAAAGGGGGTTGTTGTGCTGCCCGAAGGTTTATCCATTGTGCCCGACCTGCTATTGTTCAAAGTAGTTAGTACTAATAAATATGTGCCGGCAAAAAATCCTGATTTTCAACTTCGTTTTCCCGGGCAAAGCAATTACTATATAAATATGATAGAAACATTTGTCGGGTCGATGCTTGCAAGAAGAGCGATGTATGAATTAAAATTCGGGAAAATTGAGAGGGCAAAAGTTTATGTGAATAAAATTATTAGCGACCTCGCTAATTACCCGCTGCCTTCTTCACTCCGTAATATTATACAAAATTAATCTTTAACAGCGTCTAATAAATCTTCCTTACGATCTGCGGATAATTCTTTAGCAGTTCTGAACGACTGCAGGGTTACATCCACCTGCTGAATTAGGTTACGCTTATAATATTTTGGTGCGAAAATCGAACCGTCAAGCATATACAGCCGGCGGGTGTCTTTATCGTAAAAAGTGTAGTTCACGAAAGGTCCGCCCATACCTTTAATATTGAGGTCCCACAAGCCCTGTGTAAAGATGGCATATTTGCCGTTAAAATTAACTTCATTAGTAGTAAAATAATCTTTCGCTATAACGACATACCCTTCATTATCCGAAGTGCGGTAAAATTTTTCGGTTACCCTGTTTCTAATAGCTTTAATCGAATCGATGTTCAGGTATTCGGGAGTTGCATTATCAATCCAATGTATAAATATCCATCGTTCCATATCGCTTCCGGGCGAACGACGCAGCCAGACAAAATTATCAGCCGGTTTATCCAGCGCCAGTTCGTAATCTGCCTGAACATAAATAGTCCAGCCGTATTCCTTAAGAAATTTCCCTTCGATTTTCATTTTTTCAAATTTGGGATTATACAAGCTTTCAAATAATCTTTTATCAGATATTTTTTGAAAGGAATACAATAGTTTATCCGAATTCTGTAAAATTTTAAACTCGAGCTCCTGCATAGTAGGAGCTGAAAGCACAATAACCAATTGATTTTTTGCCCAAAGATTATTTTTATAAACGATAAAATTCGCATCGGTTTGAAGCTTTCTTTTAATAGCAGTATCAACAACAGCATCGATGAAATTTGAAGTTGAAGAACCGGAATTAAGCGGGGCAACTATTATAATATTTTTGAACCGTTCGTAGTGGTCGAGGCGTGAAACATTAATTCTCTTAAGAGTGAATAATTTTTCGGGCTGAGGTGTATAAATGGTTTTTTCAAATGTAGAATCAAGCGCACTTTTCAATTGAGCAAATTCAACCGAGTCGGCAACTACATATATCTCATCCTCAAAACCCTTAGCCGGTCTTTTAAGATCACAGGAGGAGATTATAAGGATAAGCCCTGAAATTAAAGTCAAACCAAAAATCTTTTTCAAATTCATCCCGGAACACCTTGTAAAGTTAGTTCTACATTAGGTAAAATAACAGAGTAAAGTATCCACATTACAAAGCCCACAACTAAGGGGATAGATAAATTATCATCCACATAGCCGAAAGAAATGTTTTCAACAATAGCACCTATAAAAGCACCTATAAAACCGATCATAAATTCCTCCGGTAAATACCCGGCTTTTGGTGTGAATAACACAACAACACATGAACTAATAAAAAACGCTAAAGTTCCTTCCAGACTTTTATATAAAAATTTATGCTTCCCGAATTTACGTCCAATCAGGGCAGCCATAGTATCGCCGATGATTAATATTGTAAAAGCGGTAATAAAAACAACCTTTGGAAATATCAGAACTCCGATTAAAGCGGAAATAAGAACATAGGTTGCACCGTTAAGGTTTTTTTTCTTCTCGTCTAATTCATGTTTGCGAAGCAAGAACCCGAAAAACTTATAAAAAATGTTGCCGACTTCAGGTAAAAAATAGCGGGAAAGATCCAACGTAATTGCAAACACCGATAAAGCGCCCAAAATTATCGCCGCTGTAGTTCTTGAAATAAAATAATAAATAACCGGAATTAAAAGAGAAGAAAGATGAATTAGTTTTCTTACCAATTCATCTTTATAATCAATAGTTCCATGATCAATTTGAGTCATCTTCAGGAGCCGTATCCTTATTCTTACGTTGATCTATTAACTTTTTAACGTGTTCGGGAATGATTTTTTCCGGCTCTTCTTCCGTCTTCTCGTCCTCAACCTTTTTTACTTCATCCTTACCGTTTTCGGGAATAGGCGCCAACTCTCCGCCTTTAATAATCGTATCGATCTCTTGTCCGTCTAAAATTTCACGTTCCAGAAGCTCTTTTGAAAGTTTGTGCAGTATATCAATATTGTCATTTAAAATTTTCTCGGCTCTCTCCATCGCTTTATTTACAATTCTTTTAATCTCATTATCAATATCGATAGCGGTTTTCTCGCTATAATCTCTATGCTTTTGAATTTCTCTTCCAAGAAAAATCTCTTCTTCCTTAGCGCCGTAGCTTAAAGGACCAAGTTTTTCACTCATTCCCCACTCACAAACCATTTTACGGGCAATATTTGTAGCTTTCTCAATATCATCACCCGCACCGGTTGTGTAGTGATTGAAGATAATTTTCTCCGCAGCTCTTCCACCAAGAGCATAAGTAATAACGGCTTCGAGATACTCTTTGGAGTAAGTGTGCTTCTCATCTATGGGAAGATAGCTTGTAACGCCAAGTGCTCTGCCTCTCGGAATAATCGTTACTTTGTGAACAGGATCTGCTTCGGGAATCTTCCTTGCAACAAGTACGTGTCCTATTTCATGATATGCAGTTGTTTTCTTTTCTTCTTCCGTAATAATAAGACTCTTTCTTTCCATTCCCATCATTACTTTATCTTTAGCCTCTTCAAAATCTATCCGTTCAACTTTTCTTTTGTTCTTTTTCGCGGCTAAAAGTGCTGCTTCATTTACAAGATTAGCTAAATCAGCACCGGCTAATCCAGGCGTACCTTTGGCTATTTCATCGAGGCGAACATCAACACTCAACGGAATATTACGTGTATGAACTTTAAGAATTCCTTCTCTTCCCTTAACATCCGGTCTGTCAACAACAATTTGCCTGTCGAATCTTCCCGGTCTTAAAAGAGCCGGGTCCAGAACATCCGGTCGGTTTGTCGCGGCAATAATTATTACCCCGTTATTCTGTTCAAATCCATCCATCTCAACAAGCAATTGATTCAGGGTTTGCTCACGTTCGTCATGACCGCCGCCAAGCCCTGCGCCTCTGTGTCTTCCAACAGCATCGATCTCATCAATAAAAATTATGCACGGGGCATTTTTTTTACCCTGATCGAAAAGGTCACGTACCCTGCTTGCACCGACGCCGACAAACATTTCGACGAAATCAGCACCGCTGATGGAATAGAACGGAACATCGGCTTCACCTGCAACTGCTCTTGCAAGCAAGGTTTTGCCCGTTCCCGGAGGGCCCAATAAAAGAACACCCTTTGGTATTTTACCACCAAGCTTCTGAAACTTTGTGGGTTCTTTCAGAAATTCAATTACCTCATGCAATTCAATTTTGGCCTCATCGGCACCCGCAACATCGTTGAATGTAACTTTGTGACCGGATTTAGTAATAAGTTTTGCTTTGCTCCTTCCGAATGAAAATATTCCTCGGGAGCCACCTCCCTGTCCCTGCATTCGCCTCATTAAAATTACGTAGATGGCAATGATAAGTATCCATGGAAACAAACCGATTAATACATTCAGCCATTCGCTCGATTCCTTATCGAACGAATAGATAATACCTTTCTTTCTCCATAAAGCTTCCTGATCTTTAAGAATCGGTTCGGGAATATAAACGGAAATAGCTTTTACTTGTTTCAGTTTACCATCGATTGTTACGGTTGTTTTGGAACGTAATTTGGATGTGAAATAATAATCGTTTACATCTGATTTTGTAATTTTTGCTTCGGTTATCTTATCTGTATCATTTAATAATTTTTCATACGCATTGAAAGAAATTTCCACAAAATTTTCCTGATTCGTACGAAACATTTGCATTACGATAACAGCGGCAATAATTACAGCACCCCATCCAAAAACTATCCTGATTATTTTCGACCAATCAAAATTGTCATCCGGTTTGCGGGGTCCGGTTCCTTTCGGACCTTTTGAATTCGGATTATTATTATTGTCTGCCATAAAAAATTTTTTGTTGTTGATTTCTGTCATTTAATTTTACTCACTCAAAATATAAATTGATCTTAAATTCCTATATTTTTGAGCATAATCCAGTCCATATCCTATAACGAATTTGCTTGGAATATCAAAACCAATATAATCAATTTTTATATTATATTTAAGACTATTTGGCTTAACTAACAGCGATACGACCTTCACACTATTGGGATTTTTCTTCGTAAAAAGTTCTTCGATGTATTTTATAGATAATCCCGAATCTACAATATCTTCAACTATAATAATGTCTCTTCCGTCCACTTCGCAATTCAGCTCTTTAAGTAATTTTACATTTCCGGACGATATTTTTTCATCGCCGTAACTCGACAACTTAAAGAAATCGATTTCGCAATCAATATCAACATACCTAATTAAATCGGACATAAATAAGAATGAACCGTTAAGCACCCCGATAAATACAGGAATCGTGCCACCATATTCACCGGATATTTGCTTCGCAAGTTCTTCCGTTCGTTTTTGTATTTGTTCTTCCGTTAAAAAAGGCACGAATACTTCATCACCCACTATAATTTGATCTTTCGGTTCTTTAATCACTCCAGGCATAATTCATAAACCTTTCTGGTTTTTTCCGTTACTTTAAATCTGTCGTCTATTCTCATTCCTACAACCCAAACAATCTTTCTGTTATTAGTAAGCACTAATTGCTTTCCTTTTTTATGTGAATCAACTTTTTGTTCCGTCAAAAAGTCGGATATCTTTTTTGAACCCTTCATTCCCAACGGATAAAACCGGTCTCCGTTACGCCATCTTCTTAATACGAACGGCGTTTTAATTCTGTCTGCTGAAATAAATTCTGTACCGGTGTTAACTCTTTCCATATATTCCTGCATCCGAACAGGTTTTACCGATACAATATTTTTACCTATCTTCTTTTGTTCACCGGCATTTATTTCAATTGAAACATCTTCGTTGACATCTGAATCATCACCGCTGATAAAAACTAATTTATTCCTCTCTTTACTTACAATCAGCTTATCGGATAATCTTATCTTTTTGCCAACTTGCTTCGATAAGAGCTTTTCAATATCTAAAATATTTTTGCTTTCCGGATCTATATCAAAGTATTTCTTGAGCAATTCTTTAAAAAGATAACCGTGTAAACGATAATCCAACAGATTCAATTTTATAGTATCGACTTCCAGCCGGTTTTGTTTGTACCGGACAATTAAAGCAATATGATTATAAATTATATCATCGATATACGAAATAAGTTTATTAACGATATTTGAAGACCTAAACAACGCACTTTCAAGATCGGGATTGATTTTGCCCCTGATTAACGGAATAATGTTATTCCTCAAATAATTCCTCTGATAACCCGATTCAAGATTGCTGCTGTCGAGCCGGTATTCTATTTTTTTCTTTTTCAAGTAACCAACAATTTCCGATTTGCTCAATATAAGAACCGGGCGAATTATATTTTCTCTTTTAACAGGAATGCCCGCAAAGCCCTTTAGCCCTCCGCCTTTGAAGAGATTCAGCAAAATTGTTTCGGTGTTATCATCGGCGTTGTGTGCAGTTGCAATTTTTGTATAGTTATATTTCCGGGCTGTTTTTTTTAATTCCGCATAACGAATTTCACGTCCCGCTTCCTCAATTGAAAGCTTTTTTCTTTTAGCAAAGAGTTTGACATTTTTCGATTCGGTAAAAAACTCAATCCCATATTCATTTGCTAAATCAGAACAAAATTTTTCGTCTTCATCGGCTTCTTCTCCTCTTAACCTATGATTCAGATGAAAAGCCCCGATTTCAATTTTAAATCTTCTTTTATATTTAATGAGGAACAGAAGAAGAAAAACCGAATCCGGTCCACCGCTAAGCGAAACAAGTATTTTGTCTCCCCGCTCAATCAGGTAATTATCGTTTATAAAATTGAGTGCTTTTTGTTCAATCGTTTTAATCATCATTTCATTCAGGGTATAATCGGGATATTTAATTTACCGGGAGAAAAACTCCAGGAAGCTGCTTTAAAAATTAACAAAAAGCTAAGGCACTATTTACAGAAAATTGAAGACTGGAGATTTTTACGGCTTAATAAAAATTATTCTATACTTAAAATTTCAAATTCCAGAATGCCGGCAGGTGCTTTCACCTGAACTTTTTCACCGACTTTTGCGCCCATCAAACCCTTACCCACCGGAGATGTAAGAGAAATTTTCCCTGCCTGAAAATCTGCTTCCTCCGGAGAAACCAGGATGTATTCAAATAATTTTTTGGTTTTCAGATTTTTAATTTTCACTTTGGAAAGAATATGTACCTTATCATTTTCGAATTGCGAAGTATCAATAATTCTTACGCGGGAAAGTATATCTTCCATTTTGCTTATTTTCAATTCAAACAAACCTTGTTCTTCTTTTGCTGCATCATATTCTGCATTTTCTGAAAGATCGCCATGGGCACGTGCAGTGGCGATTTTTTCAGCCATTTTTTTTCTGCCGTTGGTTTTCATTTCTTTCAATTCTTTTTCCAGTTCAACCAATCGTTCTCTCGTTAAATAAACAAATTGTCCCTGAGCCATAGTCTTTCACTCTTCTTAATAGTTTAAAAAAAATTGCCACCGCTTTTTTAGCAGTGGCAAGGGCAAAAATATAAATTTAGAATTACGTTGTCAAGATTTGATAAATTTACCTGCGCCCCGGGAAATTTCAATACCCAATAAACAGCCCGGATAGTTCTAAATTTTTAATAATCAGATCTTAAAACAAATCATTTTTGAGGTGTTTTGTATTTATTTAATCGATGGAATTTACAATTCGGTATCAAAAAATGAGGGGCGGGCTTCTCACCCACCCCTGCAAAGTTTACTTCAAAAGAATCATCTTCTTCGTCTGAATAAAAGCACCTGCATCAAGCGTGTAAAAATATATTCCGCTAGGAAGATTGCTTGCGTTAAAATCGACTTCGTAATTTCCTGCCGGCTGTTCCTTATTTACCAGCGTTGCTACTTCCTTACTTAAAACATTATATACCTTCAAATTAACAAAACCCGTTTTTGCAATTTGGTACTTTATTTTTGTCGAAGGATTAAACGGATTAGGATAATTCTGATCGAGAGAAAATTTCATCGGGGTTTCACCATCATCCACACCTACGGTAACAGATAAATATTTCATTATCCAGTTATTCGGATCAAACGTAAGTGTCTGCGGCTGACCGGTTACATCAATCTGGAAATTCTGATTCTGCTGATCGTTAAATATTTTAATAAGTGTATCGCCCGCAGTAGTAGTAATGCGAATTTCAATCGGCATAGTGAAAAAAGCAGGATTAGGTCGTATGGATTGATTAACATTCAAATTGACCCTGTAAACATCCCCGCCTATATTCTGAGAACCCCAGTCAACATTATAAGAAGGATAAGATTCACCGTAAATCCATTCCTGAAAGAAATACTCTAAGGTAGAACCGTAAAGACTTTCGGCGGCTGCCTGAAGGTCTTCGGTAGTTGCTGAATTGTAAGCCAGGTTTGGGTTGTCTAGATACGCTCTTAAAATATTGAAAAAAGTAGAATCGCCTGTGATTCCTCTTAACATATGCAGCACAACAGAACCCTTGGCATAAGAACGGGCATAGTTAAATATCGAATTAACATTGCTTATATCCTGAACCCAAACAGTTCCCTGCGCACCCTTAGCGGTACTCATTTTACTATTAATAAAATTATTGTAAGAAGATTTGCCGTATTTTGCTTCCTTATAAATTCCTTCGGAATAAGTTGCAAATCCCTCGTTTAGCCAGATGTGATGCCAGTTTTTACACGTTACCTTATCACCAAACCATTGATGAGCCAATTCATGAGAAATTATTCCTTCACCAAAAGAACCGATAGAAGTTAAGGTTTGGTGCTCCATTGCTCCCCCCCAACCGAATTCTGCATGACCGTATTTCTCGGTAATAAACGGGTATAATTCATACCATTCGCTAAAAGTCTGCAGCATATTAATCGTCTTATCCAGTTGTGATTTAATAGCGTTAAAATCTTCAGGATATATATAATGAACTACAAGCATGGAATCGGTTGCATTATACTGAAAGTACTGATCGTACTCATAATAATTTGTGATAGCCATAGATATCAAATAAGCGGCAATTGGATAACCGCTGTGCCATTTATATGTATGAGTACCGTCACCGTTGTTAATTATTTCAACCAAAGTACCGTTAGAAACAGGAGTTAAAGATTCATCAACAGTAATCCAAATATCGGCAGAATCGGGTTTGTCTGCTGGAGTATCTTTATTGGGCCACCAATCGCTTGCACCGTAAGGTTCGCTGAGGGTCCAGATTATGGGGTGCCCTGCGTGTGAACTGAATTCAAAACTACCGAACCCGCTCGTTCCCGGAACACCTTGATAGAATACTATAACACTAAGCTCTTCATCCTGATTATAAACCCTGTCGAGATCAATAGTAACAATATTATTTAAATGTGTATATGTGGTTAATGCACCGTTCAGGTAAACCGAATCGACAGTGAGAGCGTTTCGCAAATCTAAAAATAAATTATCGATTGATGTTGTATCTACTCTAACATTTACCGTTACCGCACCGCTTAAATAATGAGGGGTGTATGTTACTAATAAATCCAGCTTATAATAAGTAACATCAATTTTGGAATCTCCTGGATATTGTACTTCGGAAAAAGCTAACATTTTTGTATATGCTTCCTTTTCGGAATTGACTAAATCATTTTCATAGTCTTGCGCAAAAATTAAAGCAGGCAAAAGAATGAAAGCTAGAAGAAATTTGGAAAACATTTTATCCTCCTGGAAAAAATACTATATAAAAACTATTACAATTTAATTTCATCAGCGAAAAAAGAGTCCTAAAAATTCATCCCGCTAATTAATTAATAATTTAACTGGTAAAGATAAAGATTTGTTAAATAAATATTTGATGTTTATCTTTACAAAAGATGCCCAGTGTAAATAATTAGTATTTATTAACAATATAAGGTGGGATAGAAAATGAGACTCCATTCTTCTCTTTCAATAATGATTTTAACAAGTGTGTTTTTCCTTTCAACCGGAATACTCTTTGCGCAAAATTCATCTGAGTTTTTATGGAATAATGTTCAGGAAGAATCGATTATTACAAACGGTGAACGGTTTATTATTCCCGAAAGCTACAGAACTCTTCAGCTTGATTTTAACGGGATGGGAACTTTTCTGCGAAGTGCACCAGAAGAAAATATAATACCCGTCAGCCAGTCTTCATTCATTATTAGTTTACCTATGCCGAACGGAGAATTTTCAAAATTTAAAATGGTCGAATCTCCTGTAATGGCAGAAGAACTTGCGGCAAAATACCCTAACATTAAAACTTTTCTGGGACAGGGAACAGATGACGGAACTGCTTCGGTTCGTTTCGATGTAACACCGCTTGGTTTTCACGCTATGATATTATCTGCAAGAGGAACAGTTTTTATCGATCCTTATAGTTTGGGTGATACTGAGTATTATATCTCTTATTACACGAGAGATAATAAACCTACCGAAGAAGAATTGAATTTCACTTGCAATTTATATGGAACAGATTCGGAAGCTGCACAGCAGTTGCGCGATTTAATAGCAAACGGCTACGATACTCCTACCGGACCGGAATTAAGAACTTATCGTTTAGCATGTGCGGCAACAGGCGAGTACACAATGTTTTTCGGGGGAACGGTCGAGCTGGGATTAGCTGCCGTAGTAGTTGCCGTTAACCGTGTTACAGGCGTTTACGAAAGAGATTTTGCAGTTAGAATGGAACTCGTTCCAAACAACGACTTACTGATTTACACTGATCCGTCAACCGATCCATATTCAAATTATAACGGATTTACTATGCTGGGTCAAAATCAAACTAATGTCGATGCGGTAATCGGCTCAGCAAATTACGATATCGGTCATGTTTTTAGCACAGGCGGCGGCGGTGTAGCTTACCTGGCTGTTATCTGCATTAATAATTATAAGGCAAGAGGTGTTACAGGGCTTTCAAATCCTGTAGGTGATAATTTTTATATTGATTATGTAGCTCATGAAATGGGTCACCAATTCGGTGGGAACCACTCATTTAACGGAAATGCAAATGCATGCGGAGGAGGAAACAGAAATGGTTCGACAGCTTATGAACCGGGAAGCGGCAGTACAATTATGGCATACGCAGGAATTTGCGGCAATCAAAATCTTCAAGCTCACAGCGATGATTATTTTCACAACATTTCTTTTGTTGAAATTGTAAACTATACAAACTTCGGTAACGGTAATTCTTGTGCCGCAATAACGCTTACAGGTAATAACCCTCCTACTGTAGATGCAGGAACCGGGGGTTATGTCCTGCCTGTTGAAACACCATTTATATTAACCGGCTCGGCAACCGACCCGGATGGAGATACTCTTACATATAACTGGGAAGAATATGATTTGGGACCTGCGGGGCATCCGAACAACCCAAGCGGTAACGCTCCTATTTTCAGAAGCTTTCAGGCAACGTTAGAACCATACAGAATTTTCCCGAAGTTGGGTGATCTTTTAACTAACACCCATACAATCGGAGAACTTCTGCCGACCTACGCACGTACATTAAAATTTCGGTTAACCGTAAGAGATAACCGTGCAGGCGGAGGAGGAGTTGACTATGATGAAATAACAATGACCGTAACAGATGTAGCAGGTCCGTTTTTAGTTACATCACCGAATACTGCGGTTACCTGGCAGGGAAATACAATGCAATCTGTAACATGGAGTGTTGCGAACACAGATGCAGCTCCTGTTAATGTAACCGAAGTAAATCTTCTTCTATCGACAGACGGCGGCTATACCTGGCCCATTGTTCTTGTTTCGAATACACCGAATGACGGTACAGAACAAGTTTCAGTTCCAAATGAAGTTACAAGCCAGGCAAGAATAAAAGTTGAAGCAGTGGGAAATATTTTCTTCGACCTTTCTGATGAGGATTTTACAATCGAGGACAACCCGGTTCCTGTTGAACTTACCGCTTTTTTCGCTGTTACCACACGGGAAGGTCCGCGCTTAATATGGACAACTTCCACCGAGCTTAATAATGCCGGCTTCGATATAGAAAGAGCACGATTCAAAACAGGCGGACAACAAATATGGGAAAAAATATATTTCGTTGCCGGACATGGCACAACTACACAGCCGCAAGAATATATTTATATTGATAAAAACGTTAATCCCGGCAGATATAGTTACAGGTTGAAACAAGTCGATTACGACGGTTCATATTCTTATTCAGGAATAGTGGATGTAGACGTAAATGTTCCGGAAGTATTTATTCTTTCACAAAACTATCCGAATCCGTTTAATCCTTCTACAACTATAAAGTTCTCGCTGCCTGTAGATTCAAAAGTTAAAATAAATCTTTACAATGCTTTGGGCGAAGTAATGGAATTACTCGCTAACGGGGAGTATAGCGTCGGCTACCACGAGTTAAATTTCGATGCATCGAGTTTAACAAGCGGTGTTTATTATTATACGCTGACAGCACAGGGTAACGACGGAAGTTCGTTCGTATCGACAAAAAAGATGGTTCTTTTAAAATAGTGCCAATCCCGTAAGGCAGGACACTATCCTGCCCTACGAAATACAGGAATTGTTTTACGGAGATATTAATTATTCTTTACGGTTTTATATTCTTCTCCTTTTAGAAGTGACAGGACAATTGTCCCGCCCCACGGAAAAAGAGGTGTGTGTTTTGTTAATTGGGATTTGAGCATTGTGATTTATTTTGAATTTGTTTTTTGTGATTTGCTATTTTATTTACGCCAACAGAGAAATGAAATTATTTATAGAAATTTTAAGTGTTTGCTAATGCTTTAATATTCTCTGCTTTTTGGGGGGTGGCAGGACACTGTCCCGCCCCACGGAAAATATATGATTAACCTGATTTTACTTCAGCAAAATCATCTTATTTGTTTTTGTATATCCATCGGCAAATATAGTGTAAAAGTATATTCCGCTTGAAAGACTTTGCCTGCCGTCAGCCGGGTATGAAGCATCAAAAATTATTTCGTGAACACCGGCATCTTCTATCCCGTTGACTAACGTTGCAATTTCATTACCAAGTATATCGAACACTTTAAGTATTACATGTCCTTTTCCGGGAATTTGATAAGTAATTTTTGTCGTTGGGTTAAAAGGGTTGGGATAATTTTGGTTCAATGAATATTGGGATGCCAGCTTTATTTCTACATTTACAATATTACTGTAATCAAATGCACCGTCAAAATCTATAATCCTCAAGCGGTAATCATACGAACCGGGGAAAAGTTTATCATCTGTAAAAGAATAAGTATGTTGTTCTGTTGTGGTTCCATGACCCGGAACGAATCCTGTTTTATACCACTTACTTTCTTCTTCATTATTACCGGAAGATGAATTTACCAGTTTTCTCTCGATCCCGAACCCGTAATTATTTATTTCGGTTGCCGTAATCCAATTTAATGTTACACTGTTTATTTTAAGAGAAGCAGTAAAGGAAGTGAGTTCAACGGGAATAGGATCATCATCCGGATCACCGATTGCCCAAATTCCGAATTGAGAAACATTTGAAAGAACAATACTATTCTCGGTCGTATCAACAATTCCACCCATCAGCATCCAGTTGCTACCGTTTCTCATATACAATTGTAGATTCGCGTCCCCGTTTTCAAAACCAATTACTTCAGAATCTTTATAAAAAACTTTTAGAGTTGCAACGAAACCATCCCCGCCATGTGAATTGAAATCAAAAAACCGTTTAACAGCTTTTGTATTTTCCGGCTGACCGGGCGGATAATAATCAGGCCAAACTTCAACCGTAACGCTGTCCACTGTTCCTGCATCTAAAAAATTTAATAATGCATAGATATTTCCGTTAACATCGGTAAAGCCATAAGTAACTCCTGTTGAATCGATCTTTTTTGTTTCTTTGTAAGAAACCAGGAGTTCGTTACGAAACACATTTACTGCAACATCCATCCGGTTATCCTGATCATTGGTAAATATATTTTTACAAATATCATCAGTGTAATCCATATAATTCTCAACCATATCTATAGAACCGCATGAAATATGGCCTACCGGGCAGCCTAAATTAGGTTCACTTTCGTACGGTGTGTCGCTGCAAAAATCTCCGGGAGGATCGCATCCATTCCAGAACGTATGATAAAGATATAACCAATGACCGATTTCGTGTGTTGTGGTTCTGCCGTAATTATACGGGGGTAAAGAAGATGGTCTTCCAAATGCAGTATAAAGAATAACTACACCGTCGGTAGCAGGATCGCCACCCGGAAATTGTGAATATCCTTTATAACCATCGCCTAAATTACAAACCCAGATGTTGAGGTATTTATTAGTGGGCCAGGCATCGTGTCCACCGCTTGCATTGAACTTTACAGTATTATCGACACCGAATACTATTTTCTCCGTGTGTGTTCTGGTTATTCCATCGGTTGGATTACCGTCCGGGTCTACCGTAGCCATTCTGAATTCATACTTAGTATCGGCTCCAACCGGATTATTGTTCCATCCGTTTGTACCGGGCATCTTCCTGTAGTCTTCGTTTAATACATCTATCTGCGAGTAAATCATAGGATCCGAAATATTCTCTTCTTCTGTGTGATAAACAACATGTACTACAACCGGTATAACTGTTATTGTTTCAGTTGATAGAAAAGACGGGTTTTGCTGAATTATTGTCTGCGTTTGTTCTTCCATCCCGACGAGCTTTTCCTCCCATGATGGATTCTGAAGCATCATCTGTTCCATATAATCCGTAGTGCCACACCGTAAAGTTTGTGACAGTGTAAGATTAAATGAAGACAAAAATAAAACAGCAATTAAAAAGTAAAGTGCCCGTTGCATCAAAACTTTAACCCATAAAAAAATAAGTGAGTATAATATTTATAATGTAAATAGTATTTTATTAATTCAAGTTGACAGGTAGTTTTGGTAAACCGTTAAAACGGTTTCAAAAAAACCTTTTTTGTTTCAGTAACCCTCGACTTAAGTCTGTGTCGCACAAGTCTGAATTGTCATTCTGAATGAAGCGAAGCGGAATGAAGAATCTCAACCTTACTATGTTTGAGACTCTTCTCCCCGACGAGTCGGGGATCAGAGTGACAAAAAGTAGCTCTGCAACAGACACTTAAGTCGTGGGCTGCTTCATAACCAACTTAATAATTTAACCTTTTCAACGGTTTCTAAACGAACAAAAAAAAATTCGGTCAACTTGAGTTAATATTTTCACCAAAACTATAATTAATTCACTTCCTGTATCCTGCAAATCGATTTGAATTCACAATACCTGCAAACTTTATTTTCCCTGTCTTCAAGCGTGGATAGATTAAACCTGCCTTCGGTAATTTGTGAAGTATATTCTTTGATTGCATTTATACAGATTTCAATCATCTCTTTCGAATTCTCAATTATTTTTTCTGCAGAAGGATTTCTCGATCTTATTGTTTTTATAAGTGTTTGTCCAAACTCTTCTCTGCTGTATTTTAATGAATAAATCGCAGAGCCGAATGGTTCATAGTTTTTATTCATTTGCGTTTTTATCAGTTCAACGGCGGCGTACATATAGAGCGGTAATTGCAGAGATAATCCGTTTGTAATATCCTTTCCCGCCGGTTTTTTACCGCTGAGTTTATAATCGATTACTTTAACTGTTCCGCTGTTCTCGTTTAAATCAACCCTGTCTATTTTTCCTCTTACCTTCACACCGGCAACTTCAAACTCGCTTGCAATAAGCGATTTATCACCGGAAATTTTATCAATCCTGCCGAATGCAAGTTCAAAATATTTAGGAATGAATCCGTCTGAGGTTTCCCTTTCTTCCTGCAAAAACTTATAAAGCAACGATTGATGTTTATCTCCTTCGATCCCGAGGATTTTTTCTTTTTCATAAAAAGTTAGTGCGGAATTAAAATTTAGTTTATCAATCTTCTTTCCGGCAATATCAAAGATCAGTTTTTCGCATTCACGAAAATCTTTATCTTCTGCGCCTTGCAGCACTATCCCCTTTTCGGTTATTGTTGAATAGAATTCAAAAAGAATGCTGTGGAGGAGACTTCCCATTTCCAGTGCTTCAATTTCTTCGGTAGGTTCCTCTATAGTTGAAAGATGCAGCACTCTTTCGGCAAAATATTTAAATGGGCATTTTGCATAAGTCTCCAACTGAGTAATTGAAAACTGCTTCTCTTTATATTTCTCCAATTCGGCTTTACTATTTTCAGAAAGCTTTTTAGACAGCGTTCCCGTATAAATTGATTCTGTAACCGGTTCTTTAATCCTAACATTGTTCACATCTACCGCTTTTTTTATTCCATCTAAATTAATTGCTGTGTTTTCGGACAGACTGAAATCTTTAACTCCCCTGCTGATATTTTCACCGATGTGTTTTAATAATTCTTCCTTCGAATAAATTGTTCCGGAATAATCTTCGGAAGTTTTCTTCTTTACCTCAAAAAGATTTTTAAATTCAATTAAAAAATTCGATTCGACAAGTTCTTTCTTGTCATCTGTTACGGGATGAGTGAGATACAAACCTTTTTCCCATGAACAAAGCGCCTGATAAAAATGATACCGCTCTTCAGTCTGGTGCCTGATTTCTTCTTTTGCAAAAGAACCGGAGAAGAATATTTCGGGAGAAAAACGCGTGGGAAAATCGCCATCGGTAAGTCCTGCAATAAAGATGTAATCAAATTTCAATCCCCGTATCTCATTCAACGCTGTTACCTGAACTCCATAGCCCGGTTTTTCTTTCACATTGTACCGGCTGAATGCAGCAAGTGTTTTAATCTGGCTAAGAAAGAATTTCAGAGGGAACTTCTTTTCACTTCCGTATTCAATTTCAAACAAGGTTAATAACTCTTCAACACTGTTCAGAAAAGTCGTTACGGCTTTCACGTTCATTTCAACAGAGTCATCGTTACCGCTCAGCAGGTTTATGTGAAAATCCAGATTGTATATCAGTCCAAGCAGCTTATCGTAAAACTCTTTTAATGTCATCTGTTTTTCGAACGGAACGAGGAATGCGTTAAGCGATTCAATATCTTTCAGCGCTTTTTCATAATCCACATCGTAGCGCTTCATTTCGTTGTACGATTCATCTTCGTATTGCGATTCAATTATTGCATTATTCAGACGCTCTTTCCAGTTGTTCAAACCGGAAACAACTTTCAATTCAACCGATGCTTTTAAAAGATTGGTGAGATCAAAATCTTTCAATTTAACAAAACGACTGCTTAATGCGCGAAATATGTTCTTGTAGTAGAAATCATTTTCAATTATTTCCAGCAGGTTGATGATTGCAATTATTGGAGCCGAAGTGCTGAGTGAAAGCCGGTCTGTTAAATTGAACGGGATACCGTAAAGAGAAAGCTGATCTCTTACAACCGGAGAATAAGGTTTGATTAGATTGAAAGCGATACAAATTTTGTTCGGCTTAATTTTTTTAGTAAGGATTAGATCTTTTATTTCTTTAGCGATAAGTTCAATCTCATTTTCACGGTTGAATGCAGAAATTTCGGTTAGTTGGGCACTGAATTTTGTGTTAACAGATTTTTGCCTTTTCAGAAACAGCTTTTCTTTTATCTCACTTAAAAAATCAGTTTGTTCGGCAACTGAAAGATCTTTTATTACTTTAAACCCCTTATCCGTCAGCATCTTGTAGCAGGAATCGAGATGAGAAAAGATAAGCGGATTATATTTGTAATAATCGAAATAAACATACAGTTCGATTTCCCTTATCTCTGCGGATGAATTAATAATTTCGATTTCCGGTTTGGTAAATTCATCAAACCCGTTGATGATAATTTTTTTTACGCCCGCATAATTTTTCGTGAAAAGCTGCGAATACTCTTTTTCACTCTTACTATTCAGTTCGTTATAAACGTCACCAATTTCTTTAACGCCTATCGACTTGAATTTCCTTTTATAAATCTCATAAATATTTGCAATGTCTTCTGCTTTTAACTTTTCAGCACCGGTTAATTTTGAAGCTTCGGCTCTTAAAATTCCGGGGGTTATTCCATGCAGCTTATATTCTGAAATAACATTCTTCACCTTCTCGAGCGTACCGAAGGGGATTTCACCTTTATAGCCCGAAAAGTATTTGAGATCAGTTTCCTGAAAGCTTTGGCTCAGAAGAACTATTGCAGCTTCCTCGCTTACGAGCTGCGACCTGTCAACCGTACCGAAAAGCAATCCTGCAGCAAATGTTCCGATGGTTTCTAAATTTAATCCCGTTATCACACCGTTTGGCGAAAGGGAAATCAGCTCTCTCTTAAGATAACGTATCTTCCTGTTTGTGGGAACTATAAAAAGGAATTCACCCAGCTTACGGGACTTGATTCCGTCATCAATCAGCGAATCCAAATTTATTTCTTCTTTACCGTACTTTGTTAATATCATTACTTATTCACTTTCCCAATCATTAAATCCCTGTACGAATTTCTAATTTGTTTTGATGTATCGAGCTTCAACAATTTTATAATGTTATCAAATCGTTTTTGCGCATCTTTTTTTCCGCGAACGACCAATGTTTCGAGTTCGAGAAATTTACCCAAATTTTTCACTGTATCGAGATGAATTCTTGTATTATCGAAAAGAAATAACTCACGCTTTTTTTCAACAACGGTTTCAATTTCAAATACCGAAGAGAAAATTTTTTCGGATTTCTTACTTTTAAAATAAATCACCCGGTAATCAGACCATCTTTTCTTTCCCGATTCATCCCGCTCATACAGAATTAAACTTTCATTCCCGTTTTCAATACGCAGCTTTAATAATCCGGAAGGCACCTGATAATATATATCTTTCTGGTTTAGCACTCCCCTGTTTTTCGCACCGGTATTTTTAAGAATCTTCCTGTACGGAATATGCGAGTCAACTTTTATTTTCAGTTCAAGATTTACAGGCATTATTATCTTCTACCATATCTATTCAAAAAAAATGGAACTCTCTCTAATCTCTTAAAAAGAGAGCGAGACTTATTATCAACAAATTGTTTTATTAATTATGTTAGACAGAATATTAATAGTACGTACTCATCATTAATAATCCCTTCTCTTTTTAAGAGAAGGGTAGGGTTGAGTTCCAATGTTTGAAATATTTATTTAAAAAATATTATCAAACGAAATAAATACTCATTATAAAATTTATTTTAGACAGCACTATCCTTCACAAATCTTTTCATACACCTGCAGAAATTCCCTGCCCATTCTCGGTTTAATCGAATTTACTTTATCTGTTGAAACAATCAGCTCAAAATATTTCGTGAAGATATTAGTTAACTCCTGTACATTTAGTCCGAACGGCGGTCCTTCCGGTCTATCTTCAACAGGAAACCAGAGTGCAACAAACTTTCCATTACATTTAAGAACGGATGACAACATCGCTGCATATTCTTCTCTTCTGTCCGGATTGATAGCACAAATAGTTACATAATCGTAAGCATAATCGAAATAATCAGAATAGCTTTCAGGCAAACTGAAAAAATTATCCTTTATAAAATTAATTTTTACCCCGTTAGATGCAGCCAGCTTTTTGGCATAATTTGTTGCGGTCTCCGAAAAATCTACACCAGTAACGTCTAAACCGGCTTTAGCAGCTTCTACTGCATCGTAACCATAACCGGAGCCCAAAATTAATAGCTTACCGCTGCTTATAATTTTTTTATCATTAAGAATATCAATAAAGGCAGGAGTTGGTGACTTCAAATCCCATCCGGCAGAATTATTTTTATAAATATTGTCCCAGAACGATGCTATGTCAATTATTTTTTTCATTGAGCAGATAAGGTATTGATATTGTTCCAAAGTTAAGTAATATTTAAAGAAAGAAATGTATTCAATATGAAACGAGGTCCCGATTCACCGGGGCAAGTTCCATCTAACCTTAATTTAAAATTATAAACAGATGAAAACAATAATTTTAAGCATAATATTACTAATTCCGTTTTTAAATGTAAACGGGCAAAGCATCGGTGAGCTGGCTCCGCCGAAACCACCCGAAGTTTTTCCACCCAATGCCTGGGGTTTCGATGTTATGATTGGCGAAAGCGGTTTCGGACTCGGCGGGTTTTACCGCCATCAGTTGAATACAAAACTTACATTGTTCAGCGATCTTTCGATTTCTGAAGCAAAAGATGAAAGAGAGTTCGAGTATATTGATGTATTCGGAAACTCTTTTACCGTCGGAAAGAAAAACAGGGTGTTCCAGATACCGCTTAATTTCGGAGCGCAATACCGTATGTTCGAAAATGAATTAGCTGATAATTTAAGACCATATATAAATGTCGGGGTTGGTCCGGCTTTCATTATTACTACTCCATACGCCCTGGAATTTTTCAACGCTTTTGGAAAAGCGCACCTTAAATTTGCAGCAGGTGGGTACATCGGTATGGGCGCAAATTTTGGGCTGGATAAATCTAGTTTGGTGGGAATAAACTTTCGCTACTACATCATCAAATTTTTTGATAAAGGTGTTGAAAGTCTCGAAGGAAGATTTAGAGATACTATCGGCGGGTTTTATGTTGTTCTTAATATTGGATTTATGTATTAAACCAATTTAAATTTCCTGCATTTTTCACAAAATTATAAATTCATAAAAGGCACCAAAGTTAACTGGAATATTTATCTCCACTTAATAGTACATCCAATCGTAAATGTTTCGGGAACGGAAATTTCTTTTCCTGCAAGAAGTTCATCTAATGCATTTCTTAAATAGTGATTTACCACTTTATCGGGTTCCTGCCAATTATCATCAATCTTACCATGAAAAACTAATTTTCTTTCCTTATCGAATAAGAATATTTCCGGTGTGTGTGTTGCATCAAATGCTTTTGCAACACTTTGATCTTCATCTCTTAAATAAGGAAAGTTAAATCCTTTTTCCTCCGCTCTCCTTTTCATATTCTCAAATGAATCTTCGGGATAATCCTTATCATCATTCGGGTTGATTGCAATTACGGCAACACCTTTACCGGCATAATCTTCCTGGATTTTAATTATTCTGTCTTCGTACGCCTGAACATAAGGACAGTGATTACAACTGAAAATGATAATCAACGCTTCTTTACCCGCAAATGAATCTAATGAATAATGCTTCCCATCTACTCCTTTTAAATTGAATTCGGGGGCTTTTGAACCGATTGAGAGTGTATTTGTCGACATAAATTTCCTCCCTGCTTTTGCAAGAGAATTCTTAAGTAAATAAATTAAAGTATGAATATAATTTTAATAATATAATTTACTAATCTTTACTACTAAAAATGGTACAGGATATGCAATTTGCCCGCGGTTTATACGATAACTATGAGTTATACCGGGAACAATGTTTATACAACAGAAGATTTAAATACAAAAACATTCTCCGGTTAATATTTGGAATAAGGAACAAAAACATTTTTACTGTAAAAAAGGCGGGTGAATCTTTTGAAGGAAGAGATATTTATTTAATATCGCTCGGGCACGGACCGAAAAAGATTTTTTGCTGGTCACAGATGCACGGTGATGAACCGACTGCAACAGCAGCAATCTTCGATATATTTAATTTTTTCTCCGCAGAAAATTCCTATACTGAATTCAAAGAATTTATTTTGAATACGGTTACCCTGCATTTCATGCCTATGGTTAATCCTGACGGTGCGGAAGTATTTCAAAGAAGAAATATCCTTGAAATAGATCTGAACAGGGATGCATTAGTTAGGCAGTCCCCCGAATCGAAAATATTAAATGATACGTTCGAAAATATAAAACCGGATTTCGGATTTAATCTTCATGATCAGGAAAGGATTTATACCGCCGGCATTAGCAATCGTAGTACTGCAATATCATTCCATGCTCCCCCGTTCGATTACGAGAGAACAATTAACGAGAGCCGCACAAATTCTATGAAACTAATAGTACAGCTTAGCAGCTTGCTTAACGAATTTATTCCGGGGCATATCGCAAAGTATGATGATGATTATGAACCGAGAGCTTATGGAGATAATTTTGCAAAAACCGGAACAAGCATTGTTCTAATGGAAAGCGGTGCGTGGACGGAAGACAGGGAAAGGCAGTTTTTAAGAAAGCTGAACTTTGTATTGTTACTGATGGCTTTTAAAAGTATCGCTGAAGAAACATACCAGTTTGAAAATCAGGATGCATATAAATCTATTCCGTTCAATAAAGAACTAATGATAGACTTTATCATTAGGAATGTAAAAATTATAAAAGGTGATAAAAAAATAATAGCAGATATTGGAATTAATTATGAAGAGATAAATTTGAAGAACAATAAAGACTTTTTCTTCAAGGCAATGATAAAAGATCTCGGTGATCTATCAGTATTTACCGGGTTCCGGGAACTGGATGCTGACGGGTTAACCTTACACCCGGGCAAAACTTCCGAACAATCATTCCATTCATTCGAAGAATTGAACAACGTAAATCCCATAGAACTTTTCGAAAACAATTGTACAAACGTAAAGGTTGATATAGAAACTACGGAGTTCGAATATTCGCCTTATCCATTTAATGTTGTACTGAAAAATCACGCTGTAAATAGTAATCAAATAAAAGTCGAGGCGCTTCCCAATTTTATTTTGAGAAAAGAAGGGAAATTTAAGTATGCCGTGGTGAACGGATTTTTGTACGACGCTAATTTAATACAATTAGGCGGAGGAAACGGTTTAATTATAAAATGAACCGGTTGGATATGCAACAAAACAGAGTTAAATATAATTTTATTGAAACAACTATCCCATATATTAAGCTGCTTTATAATTATGTTTACCTGATAACAGGGGACTACGGAAAAGCAACAAAGCTTGTATTTAAAACCTATCGGGAAGCCCACGGGTTTTACAACTATCTTTCCCCAACGACCGATATTAAGCTGTGGCTATTTAACATAATAAATAATATTAGCGCAATAATTAATAACGAAGATGCTGACCTATCCGGGAAAGCAAACAACAAAGAATTAAACACAAATATCGAATGGGAAAAAGTTGAAGGAAAATTATCCCGCATAAATTTTACCGATATACTGCCTGTCATCTTTTCATTACCTTATAAGTTAAGAAAAATAATTGCTCTTTACGTTACCGGTGAACTCGACCTGGAAGAAATTGCAGAAATATTGGACGTTCCCGGAGGTGTTGTTTATAAAAGATTATTCGATGCAAGAACAATCATCCTAAAAAAATTAGCGGGTGATGATATTAATGTGGATTATTTAACCGATGATTTAGATTATTCCGATAAAAAAGAAATATCGGAAATCGTTGAGAAGGATAAAGATTATACAGGTAACCATGAATTCAATAATGTAATCAAGCTTCAGCAGCTCGTTAAAGAAACGATAGATACCAAGCTTATAAAAGAACATCCGCCCGAAGAATTAGAAAGCAGTATCAGAGAAAAATTCAGCCGGTCGCTCCGGGAAAGATTAAAAGGAACGAACAAAAACCGAAGATATGTTTCTTACATATCGGTAATTATGTTTGTGCTGATAACTGTTCTGATTTTAATCATTAAACCTTCAGTTGAATTAACAAAAAATTTCGCCGAAGAACAGACCGGCAAAAACAATTTGCTGGTTCAACTGCAGAAAAATTATACTCTGCTGAAAAACGGGAAGTTAAATGATAAAATAGTTTTAGGTGATTCGGTCGTTATCGTTAATTATCTCACCGGGCAAAAGCTCGATTACCCGGTTTCGTTTTACCGGGATAGCAGCTTAACTTTAGAAGGATGTTTCATCAGCAAGATCGATAAAAAGAAATTTGCTTTGTTTCTTTACAAATCTAAAAAACATGAAATGATTCTTTTATTTCCCGTACCGGTGGATCGAATAAAAAAAAGCGTTTCTATCACTCTCAGCAAAAATTTGCTCGGGCATTTACTTAATGGTAATTGCTATTCTACGGTAAAAGAAAATTTTATTAGTTTGTTGAAAAGTGATGGAAATAATATATTTGCTTTCGCAACCGATCTTCCTGCAAAAAATTTAATTCTGGAAATTTGTAAACAATAGAGAGGATAGCAATGTTCAAGATTAAAAACATCCTTCTTCCAACTGATTTCAGCAGCCGTTCAAAGGCAGCGGTAGAGTACGCTATAGAATTAGCCGATCAATACAAAGCAAAGTTGCACGTTTTACATGTTCTTGAAAAAACCCCGCCTGTCTTGGCTATTCGTTCCTTCGATCTATCGGAGGAAAAAATTCTCGAATCGATTAACCAGGAAGCACAAAAATCTCTGGATAAAACCGTAGAAGAAATAAAGAATAAAGCCGCAGTTCAAATTGTGCCCGTAATTAAGAAAGGAATTGATTTCGAGGAAATTGTAAACTATTCAGAAAAAGAAGAAATTGATATAATAGTAATTGCAACACACGGAAGAACCGGGTTGATGCATACTCTTATCGGCAGTGTGGCAGAAAAGGTGATAAGACATGCTAAATGCCCGGTGCTTGTAATTACACCGGCTCATAAAGATGAATAGTTGCATTTCTTGATTATCGAAGATAATTTCGATAAGTTTGTTGTTCATCCTAATGTTTTATTGGATTTTTATGGCTAAAATCAAAAATATCGAGGCATTTTGTATCTCTTGCGGTGCTCTTCAAAAAATGGAGATCAGCGGCGAAGTTTCAGGCGATGGAAATGAAAACAAGAAATGGGCTAAATGCAAAAAATGTAAGCAAACTATGGTTATAGATCTTGATACCGATGTGCTTGTTACAAAAGTTTCCCTTGAAGGAATTGAAAACGAAGAATGTACAACTTACTCCCCTGTTAAAACTTTTGAAGTGGGAGAAGCTATATACCATAAAAATTGGGATGATTTTGGAAAAGTAATTAGCAAAGAAACTCTATCGAACGGACAGCATTCTATCTCGGTCGAGTTTCAGAAATCAGGATTAAAAAAACTTGTTGAATCATTAAACAAACAGAAAGAGGTGAAGTAACTTGGTTGGCATTACCGTAGGTGATAGCGAAAATATTGACAAAGCATTAAAAAGATTCAAGAAAAAATATGAACGATCCGGTATTCTCAAAGAATATAAGAAGAGAACATTTTTCGTTAAGCCCTCTGTTAAAAAAAGAATGGAAAGAATTAAAGCAGCCAGACGAGCGCACAGACCAGTAAGATAAATTTACCGCCCCTCCTTATTAGAGGGGCTTTTTTTTTATCTCAAATGTAAAACCGGCTCTATTACTTCAGGTTCTTTTTCTCTCGCATAATGTTTCTTCAAATGTTTTACTATCTTATCGAACATTTCATCTACAGAATTACAAAAGTTGATAAGCTTTAAATCATCATTATTTATCATTCCTCTTTCAACCAGCGCATCAAAATTTATGATACTCTTCCAGTACTTTTCATCATAAATAACTAAAAGCAATTTCTTTTTTATTTTTTCGGTCTGAACCAAAGTAAGAACTTCAAAACATTCATCCATCGTTCCGAACCCGCCTGGAAAAATAACGAATGCCTTCGACAAATAAGCAAACCAAAATTTTCTCATGAAAAAGTAATGGAACTCAAAACTAAGCTCGTTGGTAACATACCTGTTAACAAATTGTTCGAAAGGTATGCTGATGTTTAAACCGATTGAGTAACCGCCTGCTAACTTTGCTCCTTTATTAGCCGCTTCCATTATACCGGGTCCGCCGCCGGTACAAACGATAAACCTGTTTGCTATCGTATCGAGATTAAGCGACCACTCCGTTAACCTCCTCGAAAGCTCAACCGCATCCTCATAATATCTCGACATGTCAACCATCAACTGTGAATGGCGCAGCTTTTGGGCAAAACCGGGTGAACCGGGATTTATTTTTTTTATTTTGTTATAATTTATTGTTGCGTCTCTTTTCGATTTTAATCTTGCCGAGCCGAAAAAGACAATCGTATCCATTATTTTGTGCTTGCGAAATTCACTTTTGGGGTATAAATACTCCGATAATATTCGTAAGCTTCTTCCATCTGCCGAACTTAAAAAGTCTGTGTTTTCATACGCTTTTAATATTTTTTTACTTTTTGCCATGGTAATCCCGGTAGTAATTAATGATATTATTATTTCTGTTTTTTATTTTAGAAATGAAAAAACGGATTTCTTCTTTTTGATATGGGTGTTTTATATTTGAGTTAATGTTTGTTTCCGCTTTTACTATATTCAGCTTCATTATTAAAACATCAAAAATAATCTTATTAAATTATAATTCAAACTAAGAATGAATCTGTAAATTTACTTTATGTTATATAGAATTTTATTTTTAATAATCGTTTTAACGGTTCAGGGTTTTTCTTCCGGTACAAAGGAAGTTCAAAAGAAGATTATCAATGTGTTAGACGGGCTTGCATCGAGCACAAAAACTGCAATCTTAATTTACAATCCTTTAACCGAAGATACTATCTATTCGATGAACCCGACTGTCTCGATGATACCGGCATCGAATACAAAACTTTTTACCACCGCTGCAGCGCTCGAAATAATGGGCGGAGATTATCTGCTGTCAACTCAAATTCTTACCGATGATACGGTTTTTACAGACAGCACGTTAAACGGAAATATTTATGTCAAAGGATTGGGAAATTCTATGTTTACACAATCCGATTTGGACAGTCTCGTTCGTGTAATTTATAACATGGGCTTAAGAAAGATTACCGGTAATGTAAAGGGAGATGATACGTTTTTTGATAATATTTATACCAGGGATGATTGGATAGATGATGAGAAAGCCAACGTAAAACTCCCCCCCGTTTCGGCATTGATTGTTGACCGAAACACCAAATATATTACGAGAATAAGAAGAGGCAGAAGAAGACACTACAAAATTTTTATAGACAATCCTCCTTTGTACGCGGCAAAACTTTTAAAAGAAAAACTGATCGACGCGGGAATTAAGGTTGAGGGAAAAGTTCGAAAAGGTAAAACACCATCGACTGCAGTTGTTATAGCTCAATCCAACATAGAACTGCGGGATTTGATAAAACAAATTAATAAACACAGCGACAATTTTTTAGCCGAATGTTTATTTAAAACTATCGGTGCAGTAGCAAGCGGCAAACAGGGGAACTCTTTTTATTCCACACAGGCGATACTTACATTTATGGAAGACAACGCTATTTATTCCCATGGAACCGCGGTTGTGGACGGTTCGGGCATTTCGCGGTTCGATCAGATAACCGCCGGTGCAATTGTAGGTCTGCTTGAAAAAGTGTATTTCGATTTGAAGAACTTTGCTGACTTTTATAACTCGCTGAGCATTGCAGGTGTTGACGGAACGCTTGAAGATAGAATGGATGATTCAAAAGAGCATATTAACTTCAGAGGTAAAACAGGTACGCTGAATGGTGTGTCGTCGTTATCCGGTTATTTAACAACAAAGTACGGTGACGATTTAATTGTCAGTATCGTATTTGAATTTCAAAAAGGAAGATTGAAAGCGTACCGGAAAGCACAGGATAAAATAATTAAGATTATAAACAACTGGAGAGAAGAAAGCCCCGAAGATATAAAGCTTCAGGGCTATTAAAAATTATTTTTGCTGCTGTCCATTGGTATTAGTGTTCTGATCACCGGTAGGAAATTGTGTTTGCTGCGGCAGCGTGGGCTGCTGCGGAATATTTGTTTTACCGGCATCCTGAACCACACTTCGTTGGTTTGCTGTTGTTTGACCGGGAAGGAAAAACAAATTAATAACAATTGCTAAAACTGCAATAATACCACCAAGCCACCACGAAGCTTTACTAAGAAAGTCTGCTGTTCTTCTTGTGCCGAACATCGAGCCCATATTTCCGGCACCGCCAAAAGTACCTGCTAACCCGCCGCCTTTACTCGACTGAAGCAGCACAATTACAATTAATAATATCGACGCAATAGTTGCAATAAATGTCAATAATGTATACATATTATTTCTCCATTTGTTTGTAGCGGGGGAGGGATTCGAACCCCCGACACGTGGATTATGATTCCACTGCTCTAACCAACTGAGCTACCCCGCCCGCTTAATTTTAGCTCGCAAATATAATTACAAATCAAACAATTTCAAAAACTTTGGCTAATCGAACATTCCGGTATCGAATTCTGCCTTAAACACAAAAAAGATGTCATCTTTGTTAAGCTTG
Organism: bacterium BMS3Abin03; assembly: GCA_002898075.1. Classification (GTDB taxonomy): domain Bacteria; phylum Bacteroidota; class Ignavibacteria; order Ignavibacteriales; family Ignavibacteriaceae; genus BMS3ABIN03. Next base: position 15,689 of record BDSV01000176.1, on the reverse strand, counting down.
CATCTTCGAACGTAATAATGCGGAAATTACGAACTACAAATAACAAAACACAAACAAATCTCAATTCCCAAATACAAAATAACAAACAAATTTATTGTTTGAATATTGAAATTTCCCCAGTATCTTTAGGTGCTATCTTAGTGATGAGCAATGCTTGCTGTATAAATCATTCCGGCTTTAGTGAGAATTCCTTCAGCGTTTTCCAAAGTTCATCGAGCAGCTCTTTTATTCCATATTTTGTTACCGATGAAAAAACGATCGGACGGAAATTATCTTTACCAATTTTAAGGTTCGATACCTCTTTAATTTTTTCTTCATCTGCTAAATCGGCTTTGGATAACGAAACTAATATTTTCTTCCGGGCTAATTTTCCACTGTAGTTTTTCATTTCGTTAAAAAGAACTTCGTAATCCTTTTCGTAATTCTCAGAAGTTATATCTATCAGGAAAAGAATTATTTTTGTTCTTTCGATGTGACGCAGGAACTTATGCCCCAAGCCCTTCCCCTCGTGCGCACCCTCGATTATTCCCGGAATATCGGCAACAGTAAAGCTATCGTAATCCCTGTATTGAACTATACCGAGATTCGGTTCGAGCGTAGTAAAAGGATAATCGGCTATTTTTGGTCTCGCAGCCGAAATAGTTGAAATTAAAGTTGACTTGCCTGCGTTTGGAAACCCGACAAGCCCGACATCCGCAATAAGCTTTAATTCGAGTATTATTTTTTTATATTCACCCGGTTTGCCCGGCTCTGCGTACCTTGGTGCCTGATTTGTCGACGTTGCAAAGTTGCTGTTTCCCTTTCCGCCTTTTCCTCCCTTTGCTAATATTATTCTCTTCCCGTCTTCATCAAGGTCATACAATACTTCTTTGGATTCAAAATCTTTTATTATAGTACCGACGGGAACTTTTATTACAACATCCTCCCCGCCTTTACCGTCTTTAAGAGAATTGCCACCCTGTTCACCGTTTGCAGCTTTGTACTTTCTTTTATACCTGAAGTCGAGTAAAGTGTTAAGATTGTGATGTGCTTCTAAAATGACACTGCCGCCTCTGCCGCCGTTTCCTCCTGCTGGTCCGCCCTTCGGAACGAACTTTTCCCGCCTGAATGCAACGGCACCGTCGCCGCCTTTACCGGCAGCCACTTCAATAACCGCATAATCTATAAACATTAAACTTGCCTGAAGAAGTTAGAAACAGCGTTTGTTAATATAACTGCTTCTTTCGAATACGGGCTAACACGATATGAAAAGAAAACATCTTTTAATATTTCCGTTGCTTCCTTATACGTATTGCACCCGGAAATTCTTTCAACGGTTGTTACAAAATCTTCGTCATCTCCGCCGAACACATTTGATATAATTTTCTTGATCTCTTTTTTCTTCAGATACGTAAACATATCTTTTTGACGAACGGGTATTTCATTAGCGCTCTGTTGCGGCGTGTATTCCGTGCTCTCAAATATTACTTCTTCCTGTTCATCTTTTTTTACTTCACCGGTTATTTCTTTCGTTTCTTCATCTTTAATTTCCGGTTCGGGTTCAAAATCCAAATCTTCCGTTGATGCAAACTGAAAATCATCGCTGCTGCTTTCGGGTACCGTTTCCTGTTCTGTTTCTTCTGCAGCGGTTCCATCCGAAACAGGTTCGGTAAATTTCTCATCCGGAATCTCTGGTAAATCCAAAGCCGCACCGTCCGGTTCTTCCAAAAGATTATCAATATCTTCAATCACGTCCGATATTTCATTTTTAACATCCAGCTTGTCTATTTTACTATTTATAAGATCAATTTCTTCCGGCTCTTCTGTACCGACTTTTTCATCATCCGCATCGAACAAATTCTCTTGGCTTTCATTTACCATTTCCGTCAAACTTTCTTCAGCCAACAAATCTATGCTTTGTTCTGTGGATTTAGTTTCTTCAATATTATTATCTTTGAAAAAGTCATCTATCATTTCATCGACAATTTCTTTGGAAAAAAGTTCTTTTGACCGCGGCAAATCTCCAGGTTCACTTTCTTCTTCAATAAAATGTTCTTCATCGGTAGAAGCGGATTTAACATTCTCATCTTCGATTACCGGTAGTTGTTTGTCTTTAACAGAAACTGTTTCTTCATTTTCTTCAGGAGGAGCTTCATCCTTTTTTAGTGCATCTTCTTCCCCGATCTTTTCAAAAATAGAAAGATCGAATACATCTTCTTCCGTAATATCAACATCTTCTTCCATCGCTTTGTTTTCGTCTTTTACTTTTTCCTCTTGCAAAGTATCTTCAGGTCCTGAATCTTCAACCGAGACCTGGGTATCGGTTTTTTCGGTTTGCTTTTGGGTTAAAGAAAGCTCATCCGACATCGCAGCCAATTCCCGTTCGTAAAATGAGAGCAGGTCATCTCCCTGACCGCTTTTCTTTTCAGCGGTTTCTGCGGCGTTATCTGTTCCTTCTTCATTACCGGATGACGGGGTTTCCTCTTCAAGATTCTCCGGCTGCTTTTCGAATATTTCTTCGGGAATTTCCTCATCGAATGAAATAGCTTTCTCCAGCAATTCATTTAATTCATCTTCGAGCACAGAGCGGTCTTCAGAGCTTATTTTACTTTCCGGCTGCTCATCACCCTGTTTAATTTCTTTATCTTGTGAAACAGGTTCTTTCTCAACATCAAATTCATCAACACTTCTTTTCATCATTTCATCATCTGCCGGCTCAGCTTCAGGTTTATCAACAATCAATTCCTCTTTTTCTTCAACCAGGAATTCATCCTCAATAGGGAGCATCTCATCAAAATCAGAATCCTCGGTTAAACTTTCGGGCAATTCTCTTTTTACAGTTTCTTCCCCGGATAAATCATCAATACCGATAGCATTGATAATTTCATCTTCAATCGAAATATTTTCTTCTTCTACTATTTCCGTACCCGGTTTTTCTTCGGTTATTTTAATATTTTCAACATCATAACCCGATATTGAATCCGGTTCAATCGGGGTTGCTGAATAAAATACATTTTTTATATCTTCAATATCGTATTTCTTTTTAGAACCATTGGGAATTGCACGGTGCAGTTTCATCAGATAATCCGTTAGGTTTTTTTCTTTCAACAAAATTTCAACTGCCTGCACCGATATTTTATTTTTATCAACACCGCCGATGTTAAAGAAATCGCCGATAGAAATGAGAGCATTGTTTATCAGCTCCTCGGAGTTAGCTTTGAAAAGTTCGCGGTCAACTTTATTCAGGATCAGATCGAACTCGGTTAATGTAAGTTGAAGTACTTTTCTTTTCGACAGGTAAGCGGAGAGAACATTTTTAATATAATCGTAATAGTAAATGTAGTTGAGCATTCTCTCCATCTCTTCAACAGATACGTATTGCAGATCGTTATAAATAAGCTTGGTGATCGACCATTTCGGACGAACGACATAATTAACATTAAACGATACCGCCTGATTGATCAGCTTCTTTACGTCCTCGTACGAAATCAGTTTGTTCTGCTTTATCTCACTGCCGATCCTGTTAAGATATTCGGAAATGGATTTGCCCGAGTAATCGAACATCGAGTTCTCCAATAGCTTTTTCCTGTCGGTGTAAATCAAAAAATCCAGCTCCGCAGATATATAAGTATAGATCGCCGGATGAATTCCTGCAGCGGATAGTTTTTTAAAGGTGAATGAAGAACCGAGGTTCTTTACCTTGTTCAGCGTAAAGTCGCTTATAAATTTTATCTCTTTTTCAAACATTTCGTGTCTTTTTATTTTCAAACCTATAAAATAAAAAAATCCCGATTAAAAAATAATCGGGATTTCCAATAAATCTTTATTTTGTAAATATTTAACAGGGATCAATCAAGTGCCAATCACCTTCAAGAATCAAGTGCCAGTCACCTACAGGTAGTTTCTCTCTGTAAAGGTGACTGGCACTTTTGCTCTTCTTATTTCAAAAGCAGCATTTTGCGCGTGCTAACAAAGCTTCCCGCAACGAGCCGGTAAAAATATACACCGCTCGCAAGATTTGATGCGTTGAAGTTTACTTCATAATAGCCGGGGTCTTTTACTTCATTAACTAACTCTTTAAGTTTCTCTCCCAGTATTGAATATAAATAAATATTTACATCTTGTTTTTCTGGAATTGAGAATGTAATAGTTGTAGTAGGATTGAAAGGATTAGGATAATTTTGAAAAAGCTGATATGTTAATGGAACGGTGTTAAAATAAACTGAGATTATTTTTGAATAAGTAAATGATCCATCATAATCTACTTGTTTTAGCCGGTAGTATATATGTGCATTAGTTAGTTGATGATCGATAAAATTATAAGAATTAGTTTCTGTGGTAGTTCCTTTCCCTTCCACAAATCCAATATCAAGCCAGTCATCACCTTGTGAAAATTTTCTCTGTATCCAAAATCCAAGGTTATTAGTTTCACTTGCTGTAGTCCAATGTAATATAGTTTTAGTTCCCTCTCTCCATCCCCTGAAATTTATTAATTCTACGGGAACAGAATCATCAAAATATCCAATTACCAGACCTATTGACCCTACAAGATTTCCTGAATTTATTGTTCGTAGTGCCATAATTAATCTCCAATCCAGTCCTTCTAATTCAGGAAATTCTGTCCAATTATCACCTCCATTTGTTGTTCTGTATACTTTTGTACCTGTAATAAAAAAATTATTTGAGTCAAAATAACCAAAACGTCCCTGTCCAAAATCTGTAACAGTTGAATTCTGAAACCAATTAAAACCTGCATCTGTAGTATAATAAAGTATGTTTGGCCTGGTAATGTATCCATTTAAACTATCCTTAAAGAATACATATCTTGAGAAATAAATGTTTGAATTTATTTGTTCAATCCAACTATTCCCCCCATCAGTTGTTTTATATGGATTTCTGATACTAGAATTATTTGTGATCCAACCAATTAGTGTATCAATAAAAAATACATCATTTATTTCGTCCAACAAATTTTGTTGAAACCACCAGTTCTCGCCACCATCAGTAGTTTTAAATACTACATTATTTTGTATTGCCCACCCTATAAATGGTGTAATGAAAAAGATTTGTTTAATTAAAGAAGTTGTATCGATAATCCCGTTTATATTTGTCTTGTACCAACTCAATCCACCATCTATAGTTTTGTAAATCCTGGCAGGAAAATTTGTCCCTACAAAACCTTCTAAGCTATCATTAAAAGTCATAGCTCTTATTGAGAATATTTCATTGTAAGGAAATGTTTCTAATACAGTTAATGTTGTTCCGCCATCTGTTGTTTTATAAATTTTACTACTGCCGTTTATAAATCCATTCAATTCATCTTTGAAATAAACATTCAGGAAATCATCGTTAATAATTGTCTTATTCCAGCTAGCTCCAGCATCAGTTGTTTTAATTAAAAACATTTCGCCACCAACAAGATATCCAATTGTATCTGTTGGAAAGATTATATTATTCTCTCCACTGCTATTTATTATATCATTCCTGTAAAACCAACTTAATCCCCCGTCTGTTGTTTGGTGAGTGGATGCATTTGTAACTGCAAAGCCGTTTAGTTCATCAATAAATTTTATTTTGTTTACACTTGCACTTAAATTATTAAGCTGCTGCCAGTTACTTCCTCCATCGCTTGTGTAAACTACTTTTCCTGCAAATCCTCCGGAAACTACCCTTTGTGAATCTATTGCAAATATTGTGAACAAAGACCTGTTATCTCCTGCCTGCTGTACTTCCCAATCAATTCCACCATTTGTGGTTTTTATAACTATCCCGCTGCCACAACTGATATAACCAAAATTCTCATTCAGGAAGTACACATCCCAGTAATCTAAAGTTGGGAAAGGCATTGACTGCTGAATCCAGGTTAACCCTCCGTCAGTTGTCTTCAATGCACTTCCTCCTACTCCTACCATCCAGCCAATATCTTCCGTTATCATCTGAATGTTCCATAGATCGTTGCTGGTTCCGCTCGGTATGGTTTGCCAGTTCTCTCCTTCATCTGTGGAAAGCAATATAATTCCATCCATACCTGCAGCAATAATAGTCTGCCCATTAAATGTATTAACTGTAAAAATAACATTTTCAACATTGCTCTCAATCCAGTTCCACTTTTGTCCGCCGTTAGTTGTTTTAATTATTGCACCTCCTTCACCAACAGCCCAGCCGGTATCTGCACTTACAAAATCAACTCCCCAATAGCCAACTCTTGGTATTAAAGGATGCAGTTCAGTCCAAACACCATTACCGGCTGTTGACTTACTAAGAGGGAAAAGGTTACGTATAGATGGGTCTAATATAGTCTGCTGTTTGTCAGTTCTTCTGTAGTTCTTCTTTTCTTTATCAGAAATGTTGTACCGTTCCTGCGCAGTTACAGTAACTGCAAAAAGAAATATAATTAAACAAAGAAGGTATAGATATTTCATAATTTCCCTCTAAAATATCTTTAATAATAAGTTTCGTTAAAACTTAAGGAATAATATAGGTGGAGTCAAGAATAATCAAGTACCAATCACCTCAAAGCAGTTTCTTTCAGTTAAAGTAACTGACTTATATCAGTAAAATTTGATTTGCGAACACCGATTAACATACCATAGGGCGGGACAGTGTCCTGCCAAATTTCCAATACTCAAAATTCAAATAACAAATAAATTACAATGTTCAAATTCCAAAATTAAAACTATAATTTATTTTTCCGTTTGCTGATTAATGATTGAGATTTGATTTTTGTAATTTGTGATTTATTCACCATTGGTTGTGTAAGTGCCAGCCATTTATGAGCCGATTTCCTCTAAGGTGCTTGGCACTTAGCCACAATCACTGAATTAAGAACATCGAGTAAAGAACCGCAAAATGATGAAGTAAATTAAAACAGAAAACTTCAAAAATCTCAAATCGTTGATCGATATTCATTATTCGAGTTTTTGTTGTTGGTTTGCAGGACACTGTCCTGCACTACGGAAATTATGAGATGAGTAAGTGCCAGTCACCTTAACTCAATCTTTCCTCAAAGGTGACTGGCACTTGGCACTTATTTTAAAAGCAGCATTTTGCGTGTGCTTACAAAGCTTCCTGAAGCAAGCCGGTAGAAATATACACCGCTCGCAAGATTTGATGCGTTGAAGTTTACTTCATAATATCCGGGCTTTTTTATTTCATTTACAAGTGTTGCAACTTCATTTCCTAAAACATCGTAAACTTTTAACGATACAAATTGCCTACTGCTTATAGCATACTTTATACTGGTAGAAGGATTAAATGGGTTTGGGTAGTTTTGGGCTAGTTTGAATTTGGTTGGAGCTTCTACAATTGCTTTAATTGTTTGTGAATATTGAAAACTACCATCGAGATCAATTTGTTTTAGTCTATACTGATACTTACCACTTTGTAGTGACTTATCTGTAAAGGAATAATTATGCATTTCCGTTGTAGTTCCAAATCCGGAAACAAGTCCTATTTTCTTCCAATTGTTGTAGTCAATTTGAGTAGAACGAAGAATCTCAAATCCTTTGCTGTTTAGCTCTGTTGCCGTAGACCAATTTAGAATTACATCACTGCTATCAACCGTTGCTGTAAATGAAGTAAATTCCACAGGAATACATTCTGTAATACAGAAGTTGTCAATCACCCACCACCAATCCCAGCCGGGCTGGACCACTCTAAATCTAATTAAAAATGTTTTCCCATAAACAAGATTTGTTATATCGAAATATTCAGAACTATTTCGTCGGTTAATCCCAATCCAAGAAACTATCGTTTCCCAAGTTGCTCCACCGTCAGTGCTTACTTCTACATGAGCTTCGTCATTGGAATCCATAGTTTTCCAGTCATGATCGAATGAAAGATAGTAACACGTTTGACCAGCAGATAATGGGAACTTCATTGTTGCTGTTGTAAACATTGAAGAACCGGTACCACATTGATCAGCATCCGCAGCCAAAAGAAATCCGGATGCATTCGTTTCGGATAGTTGATAATAGTTTGAAAACATGTGACGTATTTCCCAAATACAATTTCCACCGTCATTTGTTATGTCCCAATCACATAAACCATACTCAAACTTATCACCGACTTTACAATTGCCGTAATCACAAAACCCCTCTATTGCAAATGCATCGATATGCTCTATACCCCAATCAACAATTAATGTTGTTAATCCTGTTTCAGTGTTTAGTGTTCTTAATTGAGCCGTTTGGGTTGAATTATTAAATGCACTTAAAAATATTTGACCTGAATTTTCATCAAAGCTCATTCCCTGTCCTTCATTCGCATCGAATCCAATGGATCCTAACAATGTTGCCTGCCCGGTGCTAAGATCTATTTTGTAAGATTGATCAGAATTAATATCATACGTATAAGCATTGCTGCAACAATCGATAGCGATATCAATCATCTTACTTCCTGGTATTCCGAATGACCCAACGAGTTCAACTGTCATTGGATTGGTCCAATAGATGAATCGATATAGGTTTTCATCGGTAATTATATAGGTTGTGTATAAATTATTAAAGTCTATGGCAAGTCCATTTGGATGCTCTTCTCCAAGACCGGTTATAGTTCCTAAGTTATACATATTTCCATTATTTGGTTGGTAGAGCCAATAATTATAACCATCATCTATTATATACTCATTAATATTATCTACCATTGCCGTCGGAGTATATTGAGGTGACCAAGGTTGTACTAATGTTATAGGTTGACCTTCTGGTATAGGTACAGAAATTATATAACCTGATACCGCACTCCATCCATACGCAATTCCTGAACTGTTTTTGCCTTTTTCATTAAATTTTTCTTTAATTGGATGTTGTTCTGAAACACCCGGTGCTGAATAATTTTGACTTTTAATACAAGTAAAAGGGGCTAAAGAGATGAGCAGTATAAATATGTTTAATTTTTTCATTTTAGCACCCTTGTTAATTGATAATTTGAATTTAATAATTTCAAATTGAAGAATCTTGAGAAAAAAGGAAAAGAAAACTGAATAAGACACAGAAAAATATTATCATATATTTTTTTTATAGTGCGGCGGGAGGGGAAAGATATTTTATAGTTCTGTAACACCCTTTTAAAGTTCTTTCAAATTAATTACTCAATCTAAGATTTTTATTTGATGAAATAATTATACATTAATCTGAACGGGGATTCTATAAATTTTTGCCGGATAGATGTTTCAACTATTAAAGTTATTTCCCCGCTAAGTAATATAACAATATAACTAACTGATTTAATTTTACAAAAAACTAATTGTAAAGTCAAAAAAAACAAACTTAAAAAATGCTTACTCTTTTTAGTTGGAAAATTTATAGTGAGCATGTACAAAATGATGAGTTCTACAATTGCGCGTAAAGCGAATCAAGCTGGCGGTTATAAGATAGCTGAGTATTGAGTATTGCATCTCCGTTCAATATTTGTTTTAATTTATCAGCTTCGGAAATGCTTCCGGCAAGATAGATATTTTCAGGGGGAAGAATTTGTTTTGTTATTATTTTATTTGAGTTACCTAACGGCAATCCGGCTGCGGTTACATTATCTTCATCGATTAAAATCTTGTTTTTATTTTTGAGAAAATATTCTCCCCTGTACAAATTCGTTAGACGCTTCTTAAACACTTTTTTTAATTCTTTATAGGAATAATATTTATACACTTCGCCCAATTTACCAAACTCAACTGCAATTGCACTTTCACCCTTGTGAACTAAAACAGCGACGCCTCTCTCTAAAATATCAAATAATTCTTTTGCATCTTCACGCGTCATCCTTACACAGCCATGCGATACATTCTTTTTACCCAGGTATTTGTAATAACCATTAGTAGTTAAAGCGTGCAAACCTATACCGCTGTTAAAGCTCATCCAGTACAGCATTTTAGTGCTGTCGAATTGTACGGAATACTGCAATTCGCTTTTCCAGTGTAAAACATAAAGTCCTTCTCTTGTTTCGATTCCGTCTTTAACCCATTTTGTTCCGCCGGAAACGGGAAAAACAAAATGCTTACCGTTTCTAAAACGAACAGTTCCTTTATGAGTGGAAAGATTAATCTCCACGATGTGATCTTTCATTGTAAAAATAGTATCGCGGATATTTCTGAAGTCGGTGAGTAAAAGCGGATTGATTTTAAAATTCGGTTTTATCTGGTTGCCGTCAACTTCCTTATAATAACTGCCGTTAAGCAGTATAAAAACGATTGACACTAGGACGACAGATATTTTCATTGAAATTATTCTCTTTGAAAATGTTTAATAATTAATTCAGCTTTCTTTTTACCAACAATTGTAGTTAGTTTTTTTATTGGTGTTTGTTTAATAGCCGACACACTTCCAAGCTCTTTAATCAACTTCTGTGCCGTCGAAGCACCGATACCATTTATCTCGGTTAGTTCGGTTTTAAATGTTCTTTTGTTTCGCCGTTTTCTATGAAAAGTAATTGCGAACCTATGTGCTTCATCACGAATTTGCTGAAGAAGTTTTAAGCCGGATGACGTCTTTGGAATCGATTCCGGCTCGGATTTCAGTGGAAAAAAGACTTCTTCCAATCGTTTTGCAAGACCAATTATGGGAATTTGTTTAATTCCGAGATGTTCTAAAACTTCCACCGCGCTCGATAGCTGCCCCTTGCCTCCATCCACCATAATTAAATCCGGCATATCTTCTTTGTTTTCTATCACGCGTGTGTATCTTCTTCTAATCACTTCCTGCATACTTGCAAAGTCATCCGGTCCAACAACTTCTTTAATAATAAATTTTCTGTACAAACTTTTTTTCGGTTTACCGTCGACAAAAACAACCATGCTCGCAACAGAATCGGTTCCCTGCAAATTAGATATATCGAAACATTCAATTTTTCTCGGCAGCTTATTTAATCTTAAATCTCTCTGTAATGCTGAAATTGAAAACGGTACATTACCTTCCCGCTTCATCTTCTGCAGTTGAATATCTTTTAACTGAAGTATCGCATTTTCCTTACACATTTTAACAAGCGATTTTAACTCACCGCGTTTTGGAATGATGAACTTTACTTTTCTGTCGGCTCTTAAATTCAGCCATTTTCTAAGCAGTTCCGAATCGGATGGCTCGCATTCGAATAAAATTTCTTTTGGAATTTCCGTATGTTCACCGTAATAAAATCTAACGATAATATTATAGATCTCCGGCAATTCTTCCCCGTTCTTCAAGTTTAATTTTAACTGCTTCTTTCCGATGAGCTTACCGTTACGTACATTAAAAATAGAGCAGGCGGAATCGTTGCCTTCAAAAGCTACTGCTATTATATCGCGATCTTCAAAATCGTTGCTGACAACCTTTTGCCTCGATGATATTACCCGCAACTGATCGACTTTATCCCTTATTTCGGCTGCTTTCTCAAAATCAAGTTCTTGCGATGCCTTTTGCATTTTGTCTTCAAGCTCTTTAATAAGGTCATCTGTTTTTCCTTTTATCAACTTTATTACTTCATCGACCATTTCGTTATAATCTTTTTCCGATATTAATCCTTCACAAGGTCCGTCGCATTTTTTTATGTGATAATCGAGACAGATTTTATATTTTCCCCCGGAGATGGATTCTTCATTTATATTATACTTGCAGCTTCTTATTTTAAATATCCGGTTGATCATCCTGAGTGCCGACCGCATGCTCTTTACGCTTGTGTACGGACCGAAATACTTAGAGCCATCTTTAATTACTTTTCTTATCGGGTAGATCTGCGGATAAGGTTCGTTAGTTACTTTGATAAACGGAAACGATTTGTCATCTTTAAGATCGATATTATAGCGGGGTTTTAATTGTTTGATGAGATTATTTTCCAGAACCAGCGCTTCAATTTCCGAATCGGTTATAACCAGTTCAACATCTTCAATTTTTCTTACAAGCGCCCCGGTTTTTGCGTTGGTTTTTCTGCCATGAAAATATGATCGTACCCGGCTTCGCAGGTTTCTTGCTTTACCGACGTATATCACTTTTTCCTTTTTGTTTTTAAATTGATATACACCCGGCTTAGCAGGCAGGTTTTTTAATTTATTTTCTAATTCAGAATTCATTTAAACTAAGAAGCATGTTTAACAATAAGTAAAAATAGTGAAATGATGAATTTAAAGCATCCCATGATTTCAGAGACTGTGTGAATATAAGTAGAACAGTTAAAACCGTATAATTTGGTGTCGATGGTCTTTCCTTTTTACACCCAATTGAAATTGTGTGTTCGCGGAAATATAAACCGGCTTTAGCCGTATTGAAGAGCTTTATGAGGAAAGCCCTGTTATTGTTTGTGCTTCACTTATTTGTTCGAGGAATTAACTGTGTGAAAATATATGTTTGTTTTGTAGCGCGACTTTTAAGTCGCAGTTTTTATAAAAAATAGCGAGCTTCAGTTTGCGTTTATTTGTAAAAAGCGCAACTTAAAAGATGCGCCATAACTCTTTTAACAATAATCACACAATCTTTTCAATCGTAGTAATTTGGGTTAAAAACAACAGTAAGAAAATAGCCACTAACTTTACAGGTTAACACAAATTATAAGTGAAAATTGGTTGAATTCGTGGCAGAAGTTTTACAAACCTTACAGCACAGCATTTTTTTCGATAACCACAATACCGGATTCTGTAACTGTAAATTTCCTGGTATCCGCATCTCTGTCATAACCTATTTCGTAACCCTCGGGTATATGCACATTCTTATCTAGAATTGCTCTTCTGATTCTTGCATGTCTTCCAACATCACAATTATTCATTATTATCGAATCAGTTACATAAGCAAAGCTGTTTATTCTTACATTAGGACCAATCAATGCTCTTTCTACCAGCCCTCCTGAAATGATCGAACCGTCACAAACCAAAGAATTTAAGCTCCTGCCAACGCGCTCACCTTCATGCGAAACTGTTTTAGCCGGTGGATACTGATACTGGTATGTGCGCATCGACCAATCTGAGTCGTATAAATTAAACTCCGGATTAACACTTATCAGGTCTAAGCTTGCATCAAAATAACTATCTATTGTTCCGATATCTTTCCAGTACGGGCTTTTCTTTTTATTTTTATCGGCAAACTTGTAGGCGCGAACATCTAAGTGAGATTCTACCATATAAGGAATAATATCTTCCCCGAAATCATGTGTCTTAATATTTTTAGATTCCATTTCATCAAACACTTCACGCAGTATGTTTGCATTGAACACATAAATACCCATATTCACAAATGAGTAGCCGGGTCTATCCGGTATTTCGGGCGGCACTTGCGGTTTTTCGATAAATGAATTAACCTTATGATCGCTATCGACCCCCACAATACCGAACCTGCTTGCCTCGCCGCCAGGCACTTCGATGCAGGAAATAGAAACGTCGGCTTTTTTGTCAATATGATATTGAACTAATCGCAGGTAATCCATCTTGTATATATGATCACCGCTTAGAATTAAAACCCACTTGGCTTTTTTATCATTGGAAAATAAATTTTTATTCTGATAAATTGCATTTGCTGTTCCGAGATACCAGTCGTTGTTCATCTTTCGCTGCGGCGGAACGGAGTAAATAAATTCGCCTAACTCAGGGTTGAAAATACTCCACGCTTCAAGCAAATGTTGGTTTAATGATTCCGATTTATATTGTGTAAGAACATAAACTTTTCTTAAACCGGAATTAAGACAGTTGGAAAGTGAAAAATCGATTATCCTGTATTTTCCGCCGAACGGAACTGCCGGTTTACTGCGGTATTTTGTCAGCGGGTATAATCTTTCGCCCTGTCCGCCGGACAGTATCATTACAATTGTATCTCTTACTAACGATGAACCAGGGAATGGCATAACTTATTTTATTATAATTGTTTATTCGAAAATATATATTTATGATTTGATTGGCAATTTAACAAATTGTGCATTATATAATTCAATCTTTTCATTAATCTATACTATTAATTTATTAAAATAAATAATAATTTGGAGAATTTTGCAAAGTGGATAGGTTTTTAAGAAATATATTTTTTACACTGCTGTTAACAATAATAGCATTTTTCAGCTTTTCGCCCGGTTCCTTAACTAAATCACCCGAAGAAATAAATCGAATAAAGAAAATATATTATCAGAATCATTTACTGCGTTATAAAAATATTTTCCGGTATGATGAGAGAAGCGAAGGAGATACGCTGGTAGATATTCTTACTTATGACCTGTATTTCGATTTACATCCTGAAGAAAAATTATTAAAAGGAATTGCAAAAATCAAATTCACTTTGAAAAATAAAAATACAAATTATATCGATCTGAATTTTTATGATAATTTTGATTTAACCGGATTGTTGTTAAACGGAAAAAATATTGATTACGATTATGATGAAAATCTCCTCTCGATACCATTAAATGGTACTTTACCCGATACTTCAATAGTTGAAGTTCGCTATGAGGGTACTCCCGGGCGGGGAGGTTTTGTCGGGTTTGCTTTCGGTTCTATAAACGATAACTCACTTGTTTATACTTTGAGCGAACCCGACTATGCATCGACCTGGTTTCCCTGTAATGATATTCCGGTAGATAAGGCATTATTAGATATCCGCATTGAAAATGATTCCTCGAAGATTTCCGTTTCAAACGGAATTTTAATGGATGTAAAGAATAAAGGTGACCGGAAAGTTTATCATTGGAAAACTTTATATCCTATTTCCACTTATTTGATTACACTCTATTCTTCAGATTACGTGAGCTTTAGTGATGATTATATTTCCCTCGATGAACAGGATACAATGAAGATTGAATATTATGTATTGCCCGATAAATTGGATAATGCCAGGATTGATTTTGCGGAAAATCCTAAAATAATGAAATTTTTTGCTGAAACATTCGGCGAATACCCGTTCATAAACGAAAAGTACGGTGTTGCAGAATTTTTGTGGCAATTAGGAGCAATGGAGCATCAGACGATTACAGGTGTCGCATCTAATTTGATAGGCGGAAATAATTTCTTCCTTGATGTTTATATCCACGAATTAGCACATCATTGGTGGGGTGATGCAGTAGGACCTAAATCCTGGAATGATATATGGTTAAATGAAGGTTTCTCAAGTTATTGCGAAGCACTTTACTTTGAATCTGTCTCCGGTCGGTCTGCTTTGTTTTCTACAATGCAAAGCAAGTATCAGGAGAATTTTAATGGAATATTAAGCAATCCCGAAAGTAATCTTTTTTCCAGCACTGTATATAATAAAGGAGCATGGGTGCTGCATATGCTCCGTTGGGAAGTAGGCGACTCGCTATTCTTTAGTTCTTTAAGAGCATATTATGAAAAGTTTAAATATTCGAATGCAGCAACGGGAGATTTTATAACTGTATGTGATTCGGTTACCGGCGGAAACCTGGATGATTTTTTTGAGCAGTGGATTGACAGGAAAGGACAGATTGAACTGGAATACGACTACCGGACCTACAATAAAGATAATAAATATATTACCGAGATAAAGCTTATACAGTTAAACGATCTCTACAAATTTCCGTTAGAGATTCAGTTTAAATATGATGAGGAGAATTCGGATTATTTCAGGATATATGTAGATGCACAAAAGCAGGAAATATCTTTCCAAACCATAACGGAACCAAAACAGGTTATCCTCGATCCAAAAGGTTGGTTACTGATGAATATTAGGTAAACTAACTCTGTTGATAACTAACTATATTTTATTTCATTTTGTTAATGTTTAATTTGTAAAAAAAATAATTTTATTTGGTGAATAAAA
>BDSV01000175.1 GCA_002898075.1 bacterium BMS3Abin03 | reverse complement strand
CTGAAAACCAATTAAAATAGTGCATATCATTCCCACTGCCTGCCCCGGTTTATCGAGGGGGAGAAGTGAAAATCTAACTTATGCTAAATGTTTTAGATTCCTGTTTTCACGGTAATGACATAAAAATTCAGACTTTTGAAACATCCTTATTTTTTTAATGAAAATCATTTTAATAATATATTTTAGTTTTTTGTTCCTTTCATCATCCGGTTGTCAGCAGCCGGAAAAAACACAAAAAGTAATGTTCGGTGATGAAATTTTCATAACCAATCACCTCGATCTGATAAAAGGAAAACAAATTGGAATTATTACAAACCAAACCGGTGTGCTTCCGAACGGCACTCACCTGGTTGATACTTTATTCAATCTTGGTTATAATATTGCTGCCATCTTTGCACCGGAACATGATTTTAGAGGTAAGCTTTTAGCCGGTGAAAGTTTTGAAAATAAAGTTGATGCCGAAACAGGTATTCCGGTATATTCCATTTACGGCAAAACAAAAAAACCGACCAAAGAATCTCTTGTTAATTTAGACATATTGTTATTTGATATTCAGGATATCGGTGCACGGTTTTATACTTACATTTCTACGTTGTACTATGTTTTACAGGCAGCCGCCGAAAATAATATTCCTGTAGTGGTTTTAGACCGTCCTGATCCGTTAAGCGGAACAAACATTGATGGACCGGTACTTAGTGATGAATTTAAATCTTTCATAGGAATTGCAACTATTCCCGTTATTTATGGATTAACGGTTGGTGAAATTGCAAAACTTTTTACCGGTGAAAATTATATCGGAACCGATTCAACACCCGATTTGACTATAATAAAATTAGACGGCTGGAAGAGAGAATATTACTGGGATGATTTTGAAAATAATTGGATACCGACTTCACCGAATATACCCGGTTTTGAAACTGCTTTAGTGTATCCCGGCACTTGCTTTTTGGAAGGAACGAACGTATCCGAAGGGAGAGGAACCGAAGAACCTTTCTCAACTATAGGTGCTCCTTTTATTAAATCGGATAAGCTTATTTCGGAAATGAAAAAGAACAACATTCCGGGAGTCGAATTAACTCCGGTAACCTTCTCTCCCAAAAAGATCGCAGGTAAAACAAATAATCCAAAATATGAAGGAATAGAATGCTACGGGATTAAGATATCAATCACCGATAAAACAAAATTTAAGGCAGTGGAATTTGGAGTTTATCTGCTTTCATCGCTAATTAATTTGTATAATCAGAATTTTAGGTTCAAAGATGATTTTTTTGATAAGCTTGCAGGTACAGACCGGTTAAGGAAAGAGCTGCTTGCCGGTAAAGTACCGTACGAAATAATTAAAAGCTGGAATACGGCGTTGGAAAAATTTAAATCAATTAGAAAAAAATATTTATTATACTGAGGAGAAAATGAAAAAAATCGTATTACCATTCTTCACATTACTCTTACTCTTTACATTTATTAGCTGCGACAGTAATTCGGAGAATAAGGAGAAGAAAGAAGAAGCGGGGGAAAACATTGAAGCTCTTGGTACACAGGACCTTCCTGTTGCAAATTTAAGTGAAAGTGAAAAAAACAGTGAATACAACTTTTACTATAAATTCAAACAAGGGGAAACTTTTAAATACAGGGTATCAACTGTTACAGAATCCCTCCGCGATATCGTGTCGGATACTTCATTCACTAATAATTTCAACCAGAATATTTCTAAGACATTGGAATTTAACACACTGAATATTTTCGGTGATACTCTTGCTGAACTAAGCTGTGTCCTTACATCGGCTTCGATCGACGCAGACGTAAACGGTGAAAAAATCAGCTATAAATCGGGAACCGTGCAAGATTCCACTGAATTGAAAAAGTTCTATGAGTTTGAATCGCTTCTTAACAACCCGTTTAAAATAAAAGTAACTAAAAACGGGAAAGTGCTGGAAATCTACGATGTTGGAAATATAATCGACAAGATGCTTGAACTTAACGGTGTGCAGGTTGCTCCTACTCCAAAAGAGAAAATTACACTGCAAAACCAAATGATTGAAAATATGTTGAGACCGTTGATTCAGCAAATAATAAAAGAACTTCCAGACAAAAAAATGAAAATTGATTCCGATTGGGAAAAAGAATTAGCGCCGGTACAGTTCATGACTTTTTCAATCGGCTATACAAATCATTATAAAGTTGTTGATATGAAAAAATTGGGCGACGACAAGATAGCCACAATAGAAGATTCGGCTTCTTCGACGGTTGAAGGCGATACATCCGTAAGCAGAAGCGGGGTTAATTATAGTTTTACCAAACCTACTGCAAGTGCAAACGGAAAAATATTCTTTAATATTGATAAAGGTCTGATCCAGAAAAGTATAACTAAAACCCGAATGAATATAAAATACAAAATGGAAATGATAACTCAAACCGGATTAAGAACCGGAAGTGTAACCGAAAAAATTATTACCAACAATACTGCAGAGCTATTATAAATATGGATTAACGGAGTAACTATCTAAGTTGCTCCGTTTTTTTTACTTTTTCAATTCTCTCACGATTATTTTCATACCGTCAACTTCAGTAACCCTAACTTTTTTACCCTGCTCAATATATTCCGACTCGGTAACAACATCTATTCTTTTCCCTTCTATCTCTACAGTACCTGCCGGGCGAAGTGTTGTTACTGCAATGCCCTCGGCACCTACCAGATCTTTTGAATTAGGTCTTGATACAAACCCGTGCTCGGTCTTTTCTTCTACCGAAAGAACAAATCTTTTGAAGACCGATGTTTTGGGTAAAAACTTGGCGAGTATAAATATCAGGATTAAAGCACCCAACAACGATGTTGATAATTGTACTATGGCTTGAGAGATTGAATCCATATCAAAAAACGGTTCGCTTCCGACCAAGGATAAAAAGAGCGAAACTATAACAAGTATTATTCCGCTTATACCCGCAATACCAAAACCCGGGATAACAAATATTTCGAGTATAATTAAGACAACACCCCCTATAAACATTAAGATTTCTAAAATTGAAGCAAGCTCCAGGATATATGAGGAGCCGAAGAACAAAGTGAGTGCTATTAACCCTGCTGTTCCGGGCACTCCCCAACCCGGGGACTTAATTTCCGCGATCAATCCAAAGAAGCCGATCATAATTAGAATTGAAGAGACAACAGGATTATTCAAAAATCTAACAACTCCCTCAGCCCAGTTTGAATGAACCGTAACAACTTCAGCTTTATTAAGATCAAATGCAGCTAACAGCTCATTAAAATTATTCAGTAGCGTATCGGCTATACCGTATTTCACCGCTTCTTTAGATGTTAAGGTTATAAG
>BDSV01000174.1 GCA_002898075.1 bacterium BMS3Abin03 | reverse complement strand
TGCAGGTTCAAGTCCTGTCCCCGCTACTAAAAGAAAAAAATCCTCGGCCATTTGGTCGGGGATTTTTTGCTTTCAGGTGATTGTTATACTTTTCTAAATCGATAACTCAGAAATTTAATTATATCAGAAAAAACCCAATGTTTCCTACATATATTTATATAACTTTTATGAGATTACATTAAATCAAATTTCAAATTTTTTAGAAAAGAGGACCTTAAATGAAATCTAAAATAAAACGTATTTTCAAAAGTAGTTTTATGAAATACTCTCTCAAAATGATGATAATATCGCATAGTCTATTATTCGCAGGGCTTGTAGGGATTAGTTTATACATAAATGAAACAGGTGATTATATTTCAGTAATTAAGGATTTTGGTGTTAATTTAATTATTCTTTTTATCGCCATATTTTTAATTCAAAACTTTATTAAAATTATAAATTCAAAATACGAGCAGGATAGAGAACAAGAATTAATCGAACTATTAGGTGCTGAAGAATATTACAATTATAGAAAGTTCAAAGAATCGAAGTAAGAATATTTTAAATTCTGAAATGATAAAACTCCAATAATTTATATATAGTATGCTTTATGATACGAAGCTGCCCCAAATTACAGAAAATGATTTCGTATTCGAGACAGCTTTGTAATTTATGTTTCTTACTTAATACATATAATCCTTAATTCCCAATTTCTGCGGAATGCTTTTTTGAGATTGGACTAAATAAAGTGTAGATATAAAAAACCCCCGCCCTATGATAAAGTGGGAAACACACCATAGTAGTTTGTGGCAGGAGTTTTCCTCTTTCGAGGCTGGTTCAATGTTATTTGGTTGCACCTCCGTGATCACCAACCATAACCCATTTACCATCCTTCTTCATAAGAATATCAGTCCATCTCCCTTTTTCCCATTTCTTCTTACCTTCATTATCTTTTGCGTACTGAGTATAGTAATAGTGCGAGCAGGTATTTAGTCTCACAAAATCAACAACCAAATTTTTATCATTCAATTTTAGCTTTTGGAGGAGTTAGTGTATATCCAAGCTGTTGAAAAAATCCCAATACGTTCCAATAGGTTTCATCCTCTATAATTTTTCCATCTGCAATCCTTGTAATAGCCATCCCGGTTACCTGGAATTTCTTTCCGGTAGCAGGAACATCACCTATTGGACCTGTATTTACTCCACTCATTGTATAACGGCACCAAATTCTGTCTTTCTTTACATTTACATCCTCGATTGTAACCTTAAAATCAGAGAAAGTATTAGCCATATTTCTGATTAAACCCTTATAACCTTCAATTCCCTTAACAGGTTCTGGTAAAAGGGGATAGCGAAATACACAGTCAGGATGCAAAATTTCTTCGGCTACAGTCGTATCAGCATTTGTCATCGTTTCCATAAACTTTTCCAGCAATACTTTCCCCTCATCATCACTCATTACCTTATCTTCCTTTGGCTGGCAGGATAAGGACAACAGAATAATGGGAATTAGAAAAAGAAATATTTTTTTCATTTGAACTCTCCTTTTATTTTAATAAAACAATTACCGCTTACGATAAGCAGGTTCTAAGTTTTAATTAGATATCTTAAAATCATTTTACTTATTTTCTATTGCTCATTCCTCCTAATATTTTCCATTGAGCATCTTCTTTAATCCAGGTATGAGTAAGACGACTTTCTCTTGTTTTTTCAATTCCTTCATTATCAATCCAGGATATTTTCAGCAGGTAGTGAGTTATCACAACATTATCAACAACTCTAATTCCTTCCCTTTTTATTTTAAAGTTAGTCTCCGAAGGTTCAGGATAATTTTCTTTTAGGAATTTATCAGCGGTTTCTTTTCCTATAGGATGTTCTTGTGAATCAGGCCAGCCCAGAAACTGTGAATGATAATTTGAAAGGATTGCTTCGTGATCTGCTTTAAAAAAATTTGATATATAATTTTCCTCAAGAGACCAAATTTCCTTTTCAACATTTTCCCACTTATTATTAACCGTCTTCTCTTTATCTTGAGCGGATAGAGGTGTAACAAAGAAAATAAATAGCGCTAAAGAAAAAATTATTTTTGTCATTTTTTACTCCAATTTATTATTATAGCAAGCAACCAGCTTTCACTTTAAAATCAAAATTTGTTATTGATTACCAAATTGCCACTCACCCAAACCATTAGAGGTGATTAATACGTATAATTTCCATTAGTGACAGAGAGAAATAAATATCCACATAACACTGAATAATTATAAATTGAACTTACACCCTGGGTGAAGCACTATATTCCGGAAGGAAGATAAGAATAGCGGTATTCCACATGTTTCTCCCAAGGCACGGAAATACCTATACAAATTGCAAAAATTAATTGATAGAAACAACTATAGGTTGATGATTGGCAAACAACAAAAATCATTTCTATTATGCACAAGCGAAAGAATTATTTTTGTCATATTGCGCGTAGCGAAATATCTCTAAATAGTGCAAATTATGAACCTTGAGATTCTTCACTCCACTCTGTTCCGTTCCGAATGACAATTTTGCATAAGTTGAGTTAATAAAAAAGCTGTCCCAAAAGTGTGATGAATTATGTTATCACATTTGAGACAGCTTAGTTAACTTAAGTTGACCGTTTAAATTTAAAAACTGTTGAAACAGTTAATAATGGGTGTTTTATTCTTATTCTCACCCGATTTAAATCGGGTGAGAATGAAAAATCAAGTTATTTCTGAACCGTTTTAACGGTTTTTTAGAGCAACCGGTCAACTTGAGTTAGTTAAATTGCAATTAGCGTTTCTTCTCTAATACATATAATCCTTAATCTCCAATTCTTGCGGATTTCCGATTAAAACAAATTGCAGATTTTTCATGTATTTCTGTGCAACGTTTTGTACTTCTTCGGGAGTTACTTTATTAATGTAATCCAGGAATTTTGCAGTCTCTTTGTAACCGATTCCGGCTAACTCATAAAAAGCGAGACCGTTTGCCTGCGCCCGGTTTGTTTCATTTCCCAGATAATAAAATGTGATGAACTGACGTATTTTATCGCGCAATTCTTTACCTGAAATTGGTTCGCTTTTTAACTTTTCAAGTTCGCCTATCATTACTTTTATTGTTGTGTCGGGTTTTACTGCCGTAACATAAATTGCTCCGTAATTGGCAAAGTTTGTTGCATAGAAAGATGCCGGTGCATAAGACAAACTGCGTTTCGTTCTCACTTCCTCAAATAATCTGTCCCTGAGAATTGAATTGGTTATCAGCAAGGCGTAACCGTCGGTTGTACCTCTTCTTGGGGCTGAGTAAGCTCCCTCAATGTAATTTGTAGGAAGTTCACGCTCAACAATTTTTATTGATGGCTCGGAATGCGTTACTTCGGGAGGCATTACTTCTACAAAGTTTCCTTTGGGTAATTTCCCGAACGATTCTTTTACCATAGCTTCGAGTTCCGATCTGTCAACGTTTCCTACAACAACCATAAGCATCTGCGATGTTTGCAGCCGTTTTTTCAGATAGTTCTTCAGATCATCTGTTGTGAACGAACTTAAAGTTGCTTCCGTTCCGCTTACTTCAATCGAATACGGATGATCTATGTAAAATTCGTGATAGATCAATTTTCTTAAATAAGCATCGGGATTATCTTTAACCTGTTTTACGGAAGTAATTATCTTATCTCTTTCAAGATTCAAATCTTCTTCGGTAAATAAGGGGTTTAATAAAACGTCCGAGAAAATCTTCCATGATTCGGCAAGATTTTGTTTTACGCAAAGCAGGTTCAAGCTTGAATAATCCTGGTTTGAAGATGAAGTTAATTTTGTATTCATTTTTTCGAGAGATGCATTTAACTTTTCCTTCGGATAATTCTTTGTTGCTTTTTGTGCAACGGTAAGCATTAAAGCTTCTAATCCTGCCTGGTCTTCATCGAGGACCGTGGTTCCGCCTTTAAAATACACATTGATTGAAATAATATCGTTTGCAGTGTTTTGTTTGTAAATAACTTTTAAACCGTTCACTTCAAATGATTGAACCTGCTGCGCAAATAGAGCGGGAGCGAAGACAAAGCTTATAAGTAAAAATGATATGATAAATTTATTTCTTTTCATTTTTCAATTCTCCTTCTTTAATGTTAAGAATGAGACCAATTTTCCCGGCATTTTCCGGTGAAGTTAACACACCCATAACATGATTCTTTCCGATTACATAATCATCTAAATATTTTTTAATATCATCTCTCGTAACTTTTTTCAAATTATCAATATAGTTCAGGTAGTAATCCAAACCTGCAACTGCCCACCAAAACCCTACTGTATGCACAAACTGTGATGCTCTTTCTCTTGAGTACTGTTCGTTTGTGGCGAGAATGTTTTTTGCGTTTTCAAGCTGCTCGTCTGTAAAATAATCGGGCTCGGTCATTTTATTCAGTTCGGTAAAAATAGCTTTTTGACAGGCATCGAATTTATCGGGAGTAGTTTGTGTATATAGAGTAATCGGTCCGGTATGGTTTAAAGTGTAATAACTGAAATTAACACCTAAAGCCAAACCGCTTTCAACAAGGTTTTTATAAAATTTGGATGTGTGCTGACCCAGAATAAAAGAAAGCACATCTGCTGCGTAAGTTGCTTTCGGGTCTTTCCCAACGCTCGGTCCCTGCCATTCAATCATAATTGTTACAGCGTTTACGGGTTTTTTAACAATCACAACTTCATTTTTAGGAATGGGTGGATGGTCGGGAATTTTAAGTGTTTTAAACGGGTCTTTACCTCTTTTCCATTTAGAAAAGATTTCTTCGGCAAGTGCAAAACCTTCTTCGGGAGTTACATCGCCGGAAATAAGTAAAGCAGAATTATTCGGCACATAAAATCTGTGCTGTATTGTGCGCATCTTTTCGGGAGTTGTTGAGAGGATAACATCTCTATCGCCTATTACATTTTTATAGCTGTAGTATTTCCACCAAACTCTTTTTGAAACTTCGCGGTTAAGATAGAAAAACGGATTCGCCTCATTCCTGTCGTATTCACCTGTTACAACGGGTCTTTCGTTTTCTAATTCTTTCTGCAGGAAGAGAGGTGAAGTAACGGCATCGTACATAAACTGAACGTATTGTTTTAAGCTGTCTTTTGGTGCGGTTAAAAAGTAATTTACTCTCTCCTCGCTTGTTGTCCCGTTAAAAGTAGCGCCAAGCTCGCGGATTCTTTCCATGTAAGCTTCCTGGCTGGGAATTTTCGCATTCGCTTTGAAGAACATATGCTCGTAAAGATGGGATAAACCGTCGTATTCCGGCGATTCGGTGTAAGCTCCGTTCTTTACATCAATCTCTACCGTAACTAACGGAACGGAGTGATTTTCGATAACGATTACCTCTAAACCGTTATCGAGCTTTTTTGTATGAATCCCATATTTCTGTCCGAATGCACTCACGACAAGCACAAAGAAGAAAAAAATGAAAAAGATTACCTTCGAGGTTTTTATCATAATGCGCCTCCTGGTTTTGTAAAATTCAAAATTTAAACTTAGATGGAATTAACGAAATAATTTAGCCGGAAATTATTCCAACTTCAAAAATTATTATTTGAACGGTAAAATAAGATGTTTAACCAAAAACTATTGTCTTATTCTTATAAACAAGGGTTTTTCTTTTAAAATGATTTGAAATCGCACGTGACAAAACTATTTTTTCCATATCGCGTCCTTTTCGTAATAAATCTTTTATAGAATCGCTATGAGTTATTCTTGCAACATCCTGTTCAATGATAGGTCCCTCATCCAAATCAGTTGTAACGTAATGGCTTGTTGCCCCGATTATCTTCACACCTCTTTTATGAGCAGAGTGATATGGTTTTGCGCCGGGAAATGCAGGAAGAAATGAATGATGTATATTTATAATTTTTAACGGATAATTATTTATAAAATCTCCGGTTAAAATTTGCATATATCTTGCTAATACAATGAAATCAATTTTATAATCCTGCAGAAGTTTTAGTTCTTTCTCTTCCTGCTCTTTTTTGTTTTCAGGTTTGATGGGGAAATGATAGAAATCAATCTCGAATTTTTCTGCGACCGATTTTAATTCGGCATGATTACTAATTATAAGCGGAATATCTACACTCCACTCACCCGATTGGGTTCTTGCAAGAATATCGAAAAGGCAATGAGGCAGTTTTGATACAAAAATTGCCATCCTATCTCTTTCATCCGAAAAATAAAGATGGTAATCCATATTGAACTTTTTCGCAAGACCTTCTTTAAATAGAGTATCAATTTTATTGTTTGAGATGATGAAATTTTCAAGTTCCCACTCAATTCTCATAAAAAACTCTTTTTCTTCCGAATCGACATATTGCTCGAGGTAAATTATATTACCTTCATGCTCGCGAATAAACTCAGTTACCGAAGCAATTATTCCTTGCTTGTCTTCACAGTGCATTAATAAAGTTGCAGAGTTTGGATTTCTATCTTTCATCTGTTTATAATTTCTCCTTTTGATCAGATGGAACTCGCATTATAATCATTTTCTTGTATGTAAGTGGTTTTTTATGCTCGTTTCATAAAATATTTTATTCGCACTTATTAATTTTAAAATAAATGAACATCTCTTTGCGGATAGGGAATTAAGATGTTCTGTTCGTCAAATTTCTTTTAAACTGTTCGATCACATCAGAATAAACATTCCAATAATGTTCGCTTTTTGACCACGGACGAACCGCAAAATTAACACTGCTGTCTGCCAGTTCAGCAACAAATATATCAGGTGCAGGTTCTTTTAATACTTTTGGATGGCAACTGCTCTTAATTCATCGACGTAAAAAATTAAGAAACATCTTATAAAACCAAATTAAATCCAAAAGCATAACTCCGGATAGGTCTTAAATTACCAATTAATTCTACGTAATTATAATTAAGAATATTTTTTACGTTAAGATATAAATTTACAGGCAGTCCTAACGATATTAAATTATATCCCGCTCTTAAATCTGTAACATACACCGGTACGCGCAATTCTCCATCGGGAACCAAACCAAGCTCGATTAGCTCTTGGTCAATTTCTTCAACCCTGCTCCAGTAACGGAAATCTATTCCAAACTCGAAATTGTATATTGTAAAATCCAGGTTGGAATAAAACATATTGCGCGGACGGTATTTTAATGCTTTGTTCTCTTCAATATCTCTCGCCCATAAGTATGTATAGCTTAAGGTTAAAGATAAATAGCCGGGAATTATTTTTAAAACAGAATTAAATTCCAATCCTTGTATCCTGGCTCTAATTACATTATCAAATACTATTAATCCGTCTGAAGTATCTATTCCTGCTTCAATCATATTATAATATTCATTCTGAAATACTGCGAGATCCAAATTCAAAAATCGGAATGCGTTATAATTTACGCCCAGTTCAAATGTTAAATTCGATTCGGATTTCAATTTGGGATTTGGCTTTACCGTTATCCCGTTGGCGGAAGTAGATGTGAATGCCTCTGCGAGGGTCGGTGCTCTAAACCCTGTGCCTATCGACGATCTTAAAATCAGGTTGCTGAATAATTTGTAATTTAAGCCGAGCTTCGGTGAGAATGCGCTTGAACCGTTTAATGTATCTAACCTGCTGTAATCATAACGAAACCCGATAGATAAAATAAGCGGGAAGTTAAAATTGAAATCCGTTAGTGCATAAGTGCCGATACCGTAAGAAGTAGGGTTACCGAAAAGATTTGAATTTACATTCGAGGTAATTGCTTCAATTCCTGTAACTAAAACTATTTTATCCGTTAAGCTTGTATTTATTTGAACTTCACCTCTATACAGATTAGATGTGGCTGAATTACTCGGTGTAGCGTTATCGTTCCAATCATTAAAATAGTAACTGCCTTTTATGTTCATAAAAACTTTATTCGACAGAACATTTTTATATATCAAGCCAAACAAATACCTGTTAGATTCTATCCGTTCTCCCAGGTTTCTATCCGGCGGGACCAATGCATTCCGGGAGTCTTTCCAGTACAGGAAATTTCCTTCCTTTTTGTTAAAAGTGTCTGCCAGCAAAGTTAA
>BDSV01000173.1 GCA_002898075.1 bacterium BMS3Abin03 | reverse complement strand
AGAACCGCAGGAGCGTATAATGCGGCATTTGATGCATCCTACTTATCGAGCGGCGTATATTATTATCAGTTAACATCGGGCAGCTTTACATCTACAAAGAAATTAATATTGATGAAATAGCTGGAAATTAAATTGTTGATAGAGGGAGCTGCGGCTCCCTTTTTTTTATTGATTAATTGTGCAACTATCTTTATTTATTCTTATTTTTCTATCGAGATATTCCCGGTATCAATGAATACTTATCATTATCTTATCCGGTTTTTATTCAACCTTCAGGGAACTATCTTATACTTATCTATAATGTTACATATCAATTACAAATAGGAGTATTGATATTATGAATAAGACATCTACTTTTTTTTCTCTGTTTTTTTGCTTTCTTCTAACCATTTCAACATTTTCATTTGCACAGGGAAGTTCGTCTAAAATTCATCCTGCTCTTCAGGAAGTATTGAATAATTCATCTGCTGATGATTTCATTAGTGTTTATGCAGTTTTAGTTGAGCAATATTCACTTAATGATTTAATGAACCAAACCTCATACTTGCCCCGGAAGGAGAAGCAGAAAGCGGTTACACAAATATTGAAAGAATTCGCTGCTGAAAAACAACAAGCTGTTTTAACCTATCTGGAAAATACAAAACAAGAAAATCTTGTTAGCAATATCGATATTCTCTGGGCTGCTAATACTGTTGTATTCACGGCTACTCCGCAGGTAATTTATGGGGTGGCAAATAATTTTGATGAAGTTGCTGAAATAAGATATGATCCTGTAATTGATGAAACATATTTAATTGATTCGGATAATAAATTATTAGGCAGCAACAATATATCGGATGGCGATAACCCGGCGCCTCAACAGGGCTTAATATTAATAAATGCACCTGCTGTCTGGGCTGCGGGTGATAGCGGTAAAGGTGTTCTCGTTGCAAATCTTGATACGGGATGCGATTGGGACCACCCCGATTTAATACATAATATTTGGAACAACCTTGGAGAAGATAGTAACGGAAATAATGCTACGGTAATATGGAACGGATCTGCGTGGGTATTTGACCCTGGTGATATTAACGGGATTGATGATGACAGTAACGGCAAGATAGATGATTTTATTGGGTGGGATTACTCCGGGAATGATAATGATCCGTATAATCCTTCCAGCACTCACGGAACAAAAACATCCGGTATAGTTTGTGGCGACGGCACAAATGGTACGCAAACGGGTGTTGCACCAAAAGCAAATATTATGATCCTAAGACCCAGCGGTGAATCCCAGTACTGGCTTGCCCAGCAATATGCCATAGATAATGGTGCTGATGTTATTACAAGTTCATTAAGCTATAAATGGTATTTTTCGCCACAGCCAAATTATCCTATGTTCAGACAAATGACGGATGTAGAGCTTGCCGCAGGAGTCGTTCATACAAATTCAACGAGCAATGATGGTAACAATCTTGGCAATGCACCTATTCCCTATAATATTTCAGCACCGGGTAATTGCCCACCCTCGTGGCTCCATCCCGATCAAACTTTAATTGGAGGATTAAGTTCGGTTATCGGTGTTGGAAATGTTAATGCATCGACCGACGTAATTCAGAGCAGTTCACCTTACGGTCCTTCGGCGTGGGAAGATATTCAATCAATTCATCCCGGTTACCCTTACGCGATGCCTACCGAGTATCAGGATTATCCTTTTGAAACTCTATCCGGTTCGATGGGGTTGCTTAAACCTGATGTTTCATCTCCCGGGCAGGGAACTGTTTCTACAACTAATGGAGGCGGTTATGCATCTTTTAGCGGTACTTCCGCTGCCACACCTCATGTTGCCGGTGTAGTAGCGCTGATACTTTCTATAAATCCGGAGCTAATGCCGTCGGATGTGAGCAGAATAATTCAGTTAACTTCTGTAGAAAAAGGTGTGCCGGGAAAAGACCCGAGATACGGTGCCGGGAGAATAGATGCCTATGAAGCATACTTGCAGGCATTATCGGAGGTACCTGTCGAACTAACATCGTTCAGTGCTCATGCAAATGAAAATAAAGTAATTCTAAATTGGCAGACGGCAACCGAGATAAATAACCAGGGATTTGAAATCCAGAGAAAAGCAAAAGGTAATTTTATTATTGTAGGTTTTATTCCCGGACACGGAACAACAACCGAAGTTCAGTCGTATTCGTTTACCGATGATAATGTAATAGCAGGCAGTTACTCATACCGGTTGAAACAAGTCGATTACGACGGTACTATTAATTTCTCGGATATTATTAATGTCGATGTTACAGGGGTCAATAATTACTTCCTGGCGCAAAACTATCCAAACCCCTTTAATCCGAACACAACAATTTCATTTGCGATTGCTGAAGACGGAATGGTAACCTTACGTATATTCGATGTACTCGGCAATGAAGTTAAAACATTGATAAACGAAGAAAGAACCGCAGGAGCGTATAATGCGGCATTTGATGCATCCTACTTATCGAGCGGCGTATATTATTATCAGTTAACATCGGGCAGCTTTACATCTACAAAGAAATTAATATTGATGAAATAACTGGAAATTAAATTGTTGATAGAGGGAGCTTCGGCTCCCCTTTTTTATTTTATTAAAGACAGATGTATGTGGCTCTGATTATTATTATTTTTGAATATTAATAATTAATATTTATAGGATCGTTATGATCAATTTTACAAAAAATTTAATACTATTCATTTTATTTTTACCGGTCAGTTTATTTTCGCAGCAGATCGATTCGAATTATTTTAAAGAAAATATAGAAGTTTATTTCACGTTCGAATTATCAGGAAGTATAACTGTTGGAGAAATAACAAACATTATTTCGATCGATAATGTTGCAGATAGAAAAATATTTGCCTATGCAAATGAAGATGAGTTTGAGCAATTCTTAAGATTAGATATTCCATATAAAATATTACCGAAACCCGGCACTTTGATTTCTCCCAAAATGAGCGATGATATTCGGGGCATTACTGATTGGAATGTTTACCCGACTTACGAAGCTTATGTTGCAAAGATGAATCAATTTGCCATTGATTACCCGGATATCTGTGAACTGATTGACGGCGGATATACTGTTCAGGGCAGGAAAATACTATTTGCAAAAATTTCGGATAACGTATCGGTCAGGGAAGCCGAACCGCAATTTCTTTATACATCAACAATGCATGGCGATGAAACAACAGGATATGTTTTGATGTTAAGATTGATTGATTCGCTTCTTACATCCTACGGAACAGACCCGGAAATAACAAACCTGGTTAATAACGTTGAGATATGGATAAATCCGTTGGCAAATCCCGACGGTACATATCATTCGGGGAATAATACTGTTTATGGCGCGACAAGATACAATGCAAACGGTTATGATTTAAACAGAAACTTTCCCGATCCCGAATACGGGGTTAATTCGAATGAACAACCGGAAACAATAATTTTTAAAACGATAGCCGGGCAAAATAATTTTACTTTGTGCGCAAATTTCCACGGCGGGGCAGAAGTAGTCAATTATCCATGGGATACCTGGTCAAGCGGATACCCCGATTATATTTCACACCCCGATGATTTATGGTATCAGTTTATATCACATCAATATGCAGATACCTGTCAGCAATACAGCCCTTCAAATTATATGAACGGTTTTGATGACGGAATAACCAACGGCGGTGAATGGTATGTCATTCATGGAGGAAGACAGGATTATATGAATTACTTTATGTACAGCAGGGAAGTAACGATTGAGTTATCCGATGTCAAATTATTACCTGCTAATCAATTACCTGCATTATGGGATTATAATAAAAGATCGTTTTGTAACTATATTAAAAATACACTGTACGGTGTTAAAGGTTTAGTTACCGATACAACAAACGCTTCGGTTAAAGCACTAATAACTGTGGTTAATCATGATGAAATGAATTCTGAAATCTATTCCGATTCTCTTACCGGTAATTATATTAGAATGCTTTCGCCGGGTTTTTACTCAATTACTTTTTCTGCACCCGACTTTATCCCGCAAACAATAAATAATGTTGTAGTTAGTAATTTCAGCACGACCATTTTGAATGTTGAACTTGTTCCCGAAAATTCAGTTCCGGTTGAGTTGATTTCATTTGATGCCAACGTAATGAATAGTAATGTGATGCTTAATTGGTTTACAGCCACCGAATTAAACAACCGTGGATTTGAAATTCAGAGAAAAGCAAATGGTGATTTTGTTAAAATAGGTTTCGTTCCCGGTCACGGAACTATAACCGAAATTCAGTCATATTCGTTTACCGATGATAATGTAATAGCAGGCAGTTACTCATACCGTTTGAAACAAATCGATTTCGACGGTACGATAGATTACTCAAATGTAATAAATGTTGATGTTACTCGGGTCAACAATTACTTTCTTGCACAAAACTATCCGAACCCATTCAATCCGGGCACAACAATTTCATTTGCAATTGCAGAAGACGGAAAGGTAACATTACGAATATTTGATATACTCGGCAATGAAATTGAAACTTTAGTTAACAGTAAATTAACTGCAGGTAAATACGAAGTTGAGTTTAACGGCACAGACCTGCCAAGCGGAGTTTATCTATATTCTCTCGAAACTGACGGACATCGCTTTGTTAAAAAGATGACATTGCTGCGGTAAAGTAAATGATAAAAAACTATCATGAAGAGATTTCCCCGGAGTGTAAGTTTTTTAAATTAACTCAAGTTGACCGTCTAAAATCTTAAACTGTTAAAACAGTTAGTAATTAGGATTTTCGTTTCATTAACACCGGGATTAATCCCGGTGTTAATGGAATAAACACTTACAAATTCAACCGTTTTAACGGTTTGCCAAAACGACTGGTCAACTTGAGACCTTTAAAAAGGCATTTGCCTTTCATCATTAAGAAAATGACCACTTTTTTAGCTTAATTTAGTACTTTTGAGAATGTGGACACTAGCAGTAAATTAAAATGATGTGTAGAAAGTTAATTCCAAACTGGTTGGTAAATTTGGATGGTTTCTTAAACCCATAGAAACGTTCCAGCTCAGTTCTTCTTCTAAACGGCTGTTGTATGCTGCTACAAGCCGTACGGCATTTATGGCGCTTGCTATTCTGTTTACAATTAGAGCGCCCACAACAAATCTTAAGTCGTTAAATGTTTGCTCGCTTGAAGACCACATATCCCGGTAAGTTCGCCTCTCTTTGGTAGTTTGCCATTTCCAGAAAAAATTATCTTTGTCGTACATCTGGTCGAAATTTCTCTCGAGAGCTTTTTGATCGTTGTAATTATCGATATTTGAATATTCACCTATTGTGGCGAAGTAATCGGCATCTTTTCCATCCGGGTTAATCTTAGCATTTGCGGTAGCGTACGATTTATAATTATCTTCCTGGTTGTTCGCATAAACACTCATCCCGATATATGTTCCCCACAAAATACCGTCTGCAATCGTAAAATATTTACCGCCGGAATAGCTGTCTGCATACAATTCACCCATTCCAGGTAAAAGCAATGAATATAAAATAGCCAGACCCGCGCTCTTTTTCCCCTGTGTTTCGCTGATGCTTGTAATACCATCCCGGGTGGAATGCTGGGTATATTTAGTTGAGTTTAAATTTTGTTCTAAATTTAATATTGGATTGGAAACAGTTTCCTGTGCAATAATCGATGAACAAAAAAGCATAGCAACGGGTAGAATAATTTTCATGTTTTTTAATTTAATTTTACTTTAATGATTGAACTAAATCAACTGAATTATTAATATCTTCAATATTACATTCGCACAAACCCCTGTCATCAATCCCGGTTAAGTTCACTTTGGTTAATCGGTTTATTAAATCCTGTTTGTAATCGGCAGCAACTCTAATATAGTTTGATGTGAATCCCATCATTTTCCCCCTGTGGTTTTCATTTTCGAATAAAACATCGAATTCCTTTCCAAGCATTTTTTCGTAGAACAATAATCTTTTCTTCTCACTTAAATTTCTTAAAATTTTGTTTCTTTTCTTTCGCTCATTAACATCGACTCTACCGGGTAAATTAATTGCTAAAGTATCCGGTCTTTCGGAATAAGTGAAAACGTGAAGGTACGATACGGGAAGATCTTTTATGAAATTATAAGTCAGCCAGAAATCTTCATCTGTTTCGCCCGGGGAACCAACAATAACATCGACACCAATTCCTGCATCTTTAATTTTATCGGCTGCATTGCCAATAACTTTTTTGTAGTCCGAAATTGTGTATCTTCTCTGCATTGCTTTCAAAATTACAGGGCTGCCGCTTTGTAATGGAATATGAAGATGGTCACATAATTTTTCCTCATCTGCAATAAGTCCGATTATATCATCGCTTAATAGATTCGGCTCGATCGAACTTAATCTTATTCTAAATTCTCCATCTACCCGGACAAGCTCCTTCAAGAGTTTATATAAATCGGTATTCTGCCTATTTCCAAAATCGCCGACATTTACTCCCGTTAAAATAATTTCTTTATAACCATTGTTCACTAAACCTTTGAATTCATCTACTGCATTTTTAAAATCCATACTCCGGCTTATCCCTCTTGCTAACGGAATTGTGCAGAACGAACACTTGTAATCGCATCCATCCTGTATTTTAAAATATGCACGCGTACGGCTGTCTGCATTGGTCGAGTGTGCTTCACCAAAACCGGTTAAGCTAACTGTTGGGCTTACAAAGATGCAGGCAAGATCGTTTTTATTAAAATCATCTATTATCCGGAATAGATTAAATTTTTCTTTACTCCCTAAAATTACATCGACCCCGTTAATCCCGGCAATTTCCTCCGGTCTTAACTGTGCATAACAGCCGGTTACGATAATGTATGCTGAAGGATTTTTTCTGAGAGCACTGCGGATAAGCTGCCTGCATTCTCTATCTGCATTTTCAGTTACAGTGCAGGTATTAAACACATAAATATCGGCTTTCTCTTTTGCGTCAACAATGCTGTATCCTCTCTGCATAAATTGATTACCGATTGTCGATGTTTCCGAGAAATTCAATTTACATCCAAGCGTATGTAATGCAACTTTTTTCTTCATTATTCATTCATATAAAAGAAGAGCGGGAAAAAACCCGCTCGATAGAAAAAGATATTATACTTCTTTAGTTTATTTTTCTTCTGTATTTTCTTCTTGTTTTTCTTCAACCGGCTTTTCCTCGACTAGCTTTTCTTCAACCGGTTTTTCCTCAGCCTTTTTTTCTTCAGCCGGCTTTTCCTCGACTAGCTTTTCTTCAACCGGTTTTTCTTCAACTGGTTTTTCTTCAACCTTTTTTACCGGCTTTCCCTGTGGCTTCGATGGATGAGAGTGGTGAGTTTTCTCATCGTGAACCTCAAATATCGGGAATTCTGATGAGTCGATAGCGCCTGTTTCAGATTTTTGAATACTCTGTACCGAAACCCTGTCGAGCTTATGTGTGTCCAGGTATTCTTGTATCTCTTCTTCAGTTTTGTCTTTGAGTGCTGCAATTGAACTAAGCACAATTTTTTTATTCTCTTTGTCGAACTCAATCACTTTCAACGGTATCATTCCTTCAATAGGGAAGTGATTAGCTATATTTTTTACCCTCGAAGTAGAAAGCTGTGTAGCAGGAACAAAGCCGTCAACGTCGTCCGGTAATTCGGCAATTAAACCTTTCTCTATAATTCTTACAACTTTTCCTTCCGTTACAGTACCAATGGTATATTTCTTTTCGAATTCATCCCAGGGGTTATTGGTAATTTGCTTATGACCGAGAGAAATCTTTCTCTGATCTACATCAACACCTAAAACAACCACATCTATTTTTTCACCTTTTTTCACTACTTCACCGGGATGACGAATTTTCTTAGTCCACGAGAGATCGGAGATGTGAACTAAGCCGTCAACACCGGGTTCAAGCTCTACGAAAACGCCGAAGTTTGTAAGGTTACGTGCAACACCTGTGTGCTTTGAACCCACCGGGTATTTCTGCATTAAAGATTGCCATGGATCCGGCTCGAGCTGTTTGATTCCCAGCGAGATTTTCTTTTCATCTTTATCGAGACTAAGTATTACAGCATCAATAATTTGTCCCATCGAAACAACCTGCGACGGATGTTTGATATGCTGTGTCCAGCTCATTTCGGAGTTGTGAATTAATCCTTCAATACCTTTTTCAATTTCAATAAATGCACCGTAATCAGTAAGCGATACAACTCTACCCGAAACCTTATCGCCGATTTTGTATTTGTTTTCAATATTATCCCATGGATGAGCCATAAGTTTTTTCAAGCTTAGAGAAATTCTTTTCTTCTCTTCGTCAAAATCGGTAACGACAACTTTAATTGTTTCATCAAGTTTAACAATTTCGCTCGGGTGATTTATTCTTCCCCAGCTTAGGTCGGTAATATGAATTAAACCGTCAACACCGCCGAGGTCAACAAACACACCAAAGTCTGTTATAGCTTTAACCGTGCCTTCAAGAATCTGTCCTTTTTCCAAGCTTTCAAGTATTGCATTTCTTTGGTCTGCAATTTCCTCTTCCACCAGAACTTTATGAGAAACTACAACATTCTCGGTGGGGATATTAACTTTAACGACTTTGAAATCCAATGTTTTACCCACGAAGGCATCGAAATCTCTAATAGGTCGAATATCGATTTGGGAGCCGGGTAAGAATGCTTCCATTCCCATCAGGTCAACCACCATTCCGCCTTTTATTCTTTTTATAATCGTTCCCTGCAGTATTTCACCGGTTTCATGTGACTTAATTACTTTATCCCAAATCTTCAGGAAGTCTGCTCTTTGTTTGCTTAATACAAGGTTCCCATCCTGGTCTTCAACACTTTCAAGCACAACTTCTACTTCGTCGCCGACTTTAATTTCGGGGTCTTCGCCAAATTCACTTAAGGGTATCGTTCCTTCCGATTTGAATCCAACATCAATAATAACGTTATCATCAATAACACTAACAATCTTTCCCTTTATCGGTTCTCCTTCTTTAAAATCATGGAAAGAATCGGTATAGAGTTTTGCTAATTCAAGAAATTCCTCCTTGGAATATTCATCGCTCTGAAATTTAGTTTTTGCCTTTTCATAATCTTCATCGGTTGCAGCAACTATTTCTTTTACATTTATATCTTCGGACATTCATCCTCCTAAATAAGTATGGTTCCGTATTATTGTTAAAGCCAATGAAAACAACAACACAGAAGTTTTAGTTTAACATTTATTTATTTGTTTTGGCTTTGAATAAAAATCAATTATTAATATTCAACTTAATCCCTTTTTCGTCGGCAGCTTTTTTAACTTCGTTAAGAATAATATTTACCTGTTCATCAATTGTAACATTACTGGTATCAACTTCCAGCGCATCGTCAGCTTTTTTTAAGGGACTTGTTTCCCTGCTTGAATCGATAATATCTCTTTGTTCGAGATTTTTCTTTATTTCGTTTATAGAGATTGCAGTTCCGGTATCTAAAAATTCTTTCGCTCTCCGCTTTGCTCTTTCATCTATAAATGCCGTAAGATAAATTTTTACATCTGCATCCGGGAAAACAACTGTAGTAATATCTCTGCCTTCCATCACCACACCTACACCTTTTTTACCCATTTCACGCTGCTTCTTAATAAGGATTTTCCGCAGCCCTTCAATCTTGCTAACATTGCTTACATTTTTATTTACTTCAAGCGATCTGATTTTTCCCGTAAGGTCTTCGCCGTTAACAATTATTTTCGTTTCACCGTTTACAAAGCCAACCTGAATTTCGCATTTTTCAGCAAGTTTAATAATCTTATCAGAATTACCGATTATACTGTGTCTAAGTGCAAGAAATGTAATTGCTCTGTACATTGCTCCGGTATCGATGTAAAGGAAACCTAATTTCTGGGCAAGTAACTTTGCCGTTGTACTTTTACCGGAGCCGGCAGGACCATCAATTGCGATGATAAGATTATTTGACATAGATTACAAAAATATATATAAATAATTATAAATCAAATAAATTTGCTATGAATTAAGAGAGATTGTTACCGATTTGGCTTAAAAACGCAGCTTATTCCATTTTTATGCCGCCCAGTTCCTTTAGTATAAATTCCTCGAACTCGTCTGCTGCATCAGCGGGTTTTTCAGATATACTTGTAATTCTGCCGGAACTATTCTTTTTCTCGTCCGGTGATTCAACGATTGTCGAAAAGCTGAAATGAATTCTTTTACCGAAAAATTTTTCGGACATTGTTTCAAGATATTTTTTATTCAGTTCGATAGTTTTTTTTGAATCTGCTAATGACGAGCCGACGATCAGGTTGTTTCCTGATAATGAATTTAAATTTAATGAACTCAATACCGGGGCTAACGTTAATCCTTTTTCCTGCGATATTTCATCTACAAAACTCTGCCATTTTTGTTTTACCAGATCGATATTAAACTTGCTTGCTGAACCTGGTGTTGAAGCAGGTTCGGCGCTTTCGGTTGAATAAGCTGATTTTGTTGCAAGGGGTTTAGCAAGTTTATTATATTCGTAATTCTTTGTTTTCCGGTCTGAAACTTTATCAGATGTTTTAAATGAGCGTAATTGCTCACTTATAAAATTTTTTTTTTCGAAAGATGCTTCTGAATTTAAGCCGGATATTAAATCACTTATTGTAGATGTTCTTTCAAGTCCGATTAAATGACTCAAGGCAATTTCGATTTTCAGTTTTTGATTTTGAGAGAATCGTAATTCCTGCTGTGCTTTTGTAAGGAAATTTAAAATTCGCAAAAGATCGCCCTCGGAAAACTTATCCAGGTAAGCCAGATAGCGTTCCCTGTAAATTTCTGCAGTTTCAGTAAGCTCGGTTTTTTTAGTTAGCACAACAGTCATTATATTTCTGAAATGCTCAACCAATCCTTCCATAAAATCGATAAAATCCCATCCGTTCTGGTAAATCTTATCTGTTACCTGAAAAACCGATTTGAAATTTTTATCAAGAATCGCATCCGATATTTCGAAGTAAACTTCATCATCAATAAGATTTAACATTTGGGAAACGGTCTCGGCTTGAATTTTACCTTCGCAGAGAGATACAACCTGATCGAAAAAGCTCTCTGCATCGCGCAAAGCACCGTCGGCTTTTTTTGCAATGATGGTGAGAGTTTTATCATCTATTTCTATTTTTTCTGCGGCAGCAATCCCCGATAGAGTTTCTTTTATAGTGTCTAATTGAATTCGTCTGAAATCAAAACGCTGGCAGCGTGAAATTATTGTTGCCGGAACCTTGTGAACATCTGTGGTTGCAAAAATAAATACTGTATGCTCCGGCGGTTCTTCGAGTGTTTTAAGAAATGCATTGAAAGATTCTTTAGTTAACATGTGAACTTCATCGATAATATATATTTTATACTTACCGTGTGTCGGGGCATATTTTACAGATTCTCTTAAAGTTCGTATTTCATCAATGCCACGGTTAGATGCACCGTCGATTTCAATTATATCCATCGACTGACCGCCGAGGATTTCTTTACACATTTCACATTCATTGCATGGTTCGGCATCGATAGGATTTGTGCAGTTTAAGCTTTTTGCAAGTATGCGAGCTGTAGTAGTTTTTCCTACTCCCCTCGGTCCTGTAAACAAATAAGCATGGGCAATCCTGTTGCTTTTAATTGCATTTTTAAGAGTGCTTGTTATGTGCTCCTGCCCGACAACCTCGCTGAATTTTTGAGGTCGCCATTTTCTTGCTGTTACCAGATATCCCATAAATATTTTTTGAATTAGTTTAAAATATTATTGATTAAGTAATTACAAATTTCTTCAAGATTTTTCTTATCGGTTTCGTTAAAAGAATTTAGAAATGCACTATCTAAATCCAATACTCCGAATAATCTGCCGTCTTTTTTGATTAACGGAATTACGATCTCAGATTTCGAACCTGGATCACATGCAATATGACCCGGGAACTTGCTAACATCTGGAACGATTACGGGTTCGAGTTTACTTGCAGCGGTGCCACAAACCCCGCTGCCAGTATTTATTTCCGTACAGGCAGCTTTTCCCTGAAAAGGACCAAGATACAATTTTTCTCCGTCGAAAAGATAAAAGCCAACCCAGCTTACATAATCCAATCCATCATTAAGTGCGGCGGTTAAGTTTGAAAGATTAGAAAGCACGTTATCCTCTTTACTAAGCAGAGATTTGATCTGCCGGATAAGTAAGCTGTATCTTTCTTCTTTTTCGGTTATGCTTGCTGGTATTGTTAATTGCTCCAATCTTTAAGCTTTCTTTTTCGTTATGTTTTTTTCTTTTTTACGGATGCTTTCTTTTTGATGGAAGGAAATACATACGGAATCGCATCTTCAACTTTTTCAATAGGTATTATTTTTAATCCTTCCTTTACTTTATCTGAAATCTCCGTTAAATCAATTTCATTTTCTTTTGGAATCAAAACGGTTTCAATTTTATTCCTTTTTGCAGCGATTAGTTTTTCATTCAATCCGCCGATAGCAAGAATAGAACCTGTTAAAGTTATTTCGCCCGTCATTGCAATATTGCCCGAAGCCGGTTTACCGCTAATTGCCGATAACATTGCCATCGCCATAGTTATTCCTGCAGACGGTCCGTCTTTTGGTATCGCTCCTTCCGGTACATGAATATGAATTTCTTTCCCTTTGAAAAAGTCAGTGTGCAGGTGCAATTTTTTTGAAGATGAGCGTAAATAGCTGAGAGCCGCCTGTGCCGATTCTTTCATTACATTCCCGATTTGACCGGTCATACTTAGTTTTCCGTTTCCCTGCATAACAATAACTTCAACTTCGAGAATTTCACCGCCTACGCTTGTCCATGCCAAACCGGTTACACACCCTACACGGTTTATTTTCTCATATTTTTTAGATCTGAATTTAGGATTTTTCAAATATGCTTCAACTTTAGATTCATCAATGATATATTTTCTTCTTTTTTTTCTTTTACCGTTTGATGATTCGTTTAACACGATATCCCTTGCGACCTTTCTGCAAATTGAAGCCATTTCTCTTTCAAGGTTTCTTACTCCGGCTTCACGGGTATAATCTCTTATAAGCTTTCTGACCGCATCATCTTTAAACTCAATGTTTTTATTCGAAAGACCATGAGCTTCTAATTGTTTTGGAATTAAATGTCGTTTTGCGATTTCCAGTTTGTCATACTCGAGGTAACCGGGAAGCTCGATAATTTCCATCCTATCCTGCAGCGGCAGGGGAATGTTGTATCTAACATTTGCCGTTGTTATAAACAGTACGTAACGAAGGTCATAATCTACTTCGAGATAATGATCGTTAAATGTATGGTTTTGCTCAGGGTCTAAAACTTCAAGCATTGCGGCGGAAGGATCGCCCCTGAAATCCATGCTCATTTTGTCGATTTCATCGAGAAGAATAACCGGATTAATTGTCCCTGCTTTTTTCATCGATTGAACTATTTTACCCGGTAGTGAACCGATATAAGTTCTTCTGTGCCCTCTTATTTCGGCTTCGTCCCGTACGCCGCCAAGACTAATCCGTACAAATTTTCTGCCCAATGCTCTTGCAATTGATTTTCCGAGAGAAGTTTTTCCCACCCCGGGAGGTCCGACAAAACAAAGTATCTGCCCGCGGATTTGTTTAACCAAATTAAGTACGGCAATATGCTCTATAATTCTTTCCTTCGGTTTTTCCAATCCAAAATGATCCTGATCCAGAATATTTTGCACATGCTTAATCGCGAGGTTATCTTTCGTTTTTTTCGACCACGGAATGTCAACCAGCCAATCCAGATAGTTTCTTATCACAGTGGATTCAGGAGACATCGGCGAAGTTTTCTTTAATTTGTTCATTTCCTCCAATGCCTTCTCTTCCGCTTCTTTAGGCATCTTAGCTTTCTTTATTTTTTCCCTTAACTTAACAAATTCAGGTGAGGCATCTTCGTCCTCGCCGAGTTCATCTTGCAAAATTTTTATCTGTTCCTGGATTATAAATTTACGCTGGGTTTTAGCGATATTTTCCTGAACTTTATTATCTATTTCCTTCTCTATTTTTAAAATATCAATTTCGGAATTGAGGATTTTAATCACCTCGTAATATTGATCTTTAAGAGAGTGCTTCTGAAGAATTGCCTGCTTAACTTCTATCGACTGATTTATATTTGCGGCAACATAAAATAATTTTCTGTCCGGTTCATCGATATTTTCAAATGCACTTAATGTTTCAGATGGAATGTT
The DNA here is from genome assembly GCA_002898075.1 of bacterium BMS3Abin03. Lineage (GTDB taxonomy): Bacteria > Bacteroidota > Ignavibacteria > Ignavibacteriales > Ignavibacteriaceae > BMS3ABIN03. The sequence goes on along the minus strand of BDSV01000173.1, from coordinate 36,685 downwards.
CCTGCTGATTTTAACATAGTTTTTGAACAACTGAGCCATCTGTCTTTCCATTGCGTTCATTTCATGGTCTTTTTTCAATTCCGGAAGAATTATTTCAATTTTTCCTTCGAAGAACTCGGTTCTTTTTGTGAATTCAACAATGTGCGCCTGAAGTAATCCGTCGACTAAAATCTTCATTAACCCGTTCGGCAGCTTTAATATCTGAACTATTTTTGCAACGGTTCCGTCCGGGTAAATATCGTTCTTCGCAGGTTCTTCAATATTAGATCTTTTTTGGGTTGACAGGAAAATATATTTTGTGTTTTCGGTTGCATAATTTGCTGCTCTTATTGATTGCTCCCTGCCCACAAGCACAGGAAAGATCATATATGGAAAAATAACAATGTCTCTAAGCGGTAAGATCGGAAGTTTTTCCGGCATATTATCAATAATCGAGTTTTCATTTGTAGCGTCGATTTCTATATCACCAAATTGATTCAAGAATAAAACTCCTTATTTTTTCGTTATAATTGTCCTCAAAATATACCAAAATTGGTTTGGGCTATCAAGGAATGAAACATTAGATGATTTTTGAATGAATTAGTTTTAAATCGGTTCATGATTATTAAATCATCTTGCACAAAACTGTCATTCTGAATACCTACCCAGCGAATAAACGCAAATCGGGATGAAGAATCTTAAAGTTAACTATTTGAACTGTTTGGAGATATATCTGGATCGATATGACAAAAATCACTCCTTTGCATAACATGAGTTATTAAGTACTTTACAACAAATAATTTTTTAATTTTACAGATAAAAAATAAACATGATAAATGATATAATTGAAATATCGAAAGAAGCAGGCGAGATTATCCGCGAAGGATATGGTAAGAATATTCAGATTGATTACAAATCGGGTGAAAATAATCTTGTGACCGAAATTGATAGAGCATCGGAAAAACTGATTACGGATTTCATCAAAAAGAAATATCCTTCCCACAGCATTTTAGCTGAAGAAGGAAGCGGGGTAGAAAGAGATTCTGAATATCTATGGGTAGTTGATCCTCTGGACGGAACCACCAACTTTGCTCATAAGTTACCGATCTTTTCAGTTTCAATCGGGCTGCAGAAAAATGGCGAAACGTTTGCCGGTGTAATTTATGATGTGATGCGAAATGTTTTATATGCTGCAGAACTCGGAAGCGGAGCAACTGCTAATTATGAAACTATAAAAGTGAGCAGCAACGATAATCTTTCTCATAGTCTGCTTGTTACCGGATTTCCTTATAACAAAACAGAAAATCCGGATAAAGTATTTGAACGATTCATCGCCTTTATAAAAAGTGCGCGAGGAGTCAGACGCCTCGGTTCGGCAGCAATAGATTTCTGTTATGTAGCTTCCGGTATATTCGATGGATTTTGGGAGGTCTATCTGAACCCATGGGACATTTGTGCCGGCAAATTAATTGTAGAAGAAGCGGGTGGAATTGTAACCGATTTTAGCGGTAACCAAATCGATATATATTCCAAAAGAATACTTGCTTCAAACGGTAAAATTCATACGGCTATGATTAATGTAATGAAAGAATACAATAATTAATTATGAGGTCACTTTAAAAAGGTAAATACACTCTAAACAAGTATTCACACCTTCCCCGCTAAATCGCATAGGCGTCAACTTAAGAAATATTTCCTAAAAGATGACTAAGAAAAAGATTAAATTAACTAACGGACTATTGGCTTTAGCCAAAACTGAATTATAAAGAGTTGTGGCTAAAGCCATAATTAACTTGGGCTTACAAGTTCCCCGACTTAAAAGTCGGGGCAATTAAGTTGACGCACATGCGTTAAATCGGGAGGAATGATAATTCAAAAGTATTTGCTTTTTAGAGATGACTCAATTATCTAATTAGAAAATTTCCGGTACATTTCCTCGATAAGATTCCCGTATCTTTCTTCAACTACTTTGCGCTTTATTTTCATGCTCGGGGTAATTTCACCCGAATCTATGGTAAAAGGTCTGTCTAGAAGAACAAATTTTCGTACCCGTTCGTAGTTTGCTAATTTTTTCTGAAACTGGGTCATATCTTTTTCTAAAAGCTTATAAATCTCATCGTTCTTTGCAAGTTCCTTTTCGTCGGTGTATGGAATATTATGTGAATCGGCGTATTCTTTTACAGCTTCAAAATCAGGAACGATTAAAGCACTTAAAAACATTTTCCTGTCGCCGATAAGTACAAACTGGTCGATGTACTTGCTTGCAAGGAATGTGTTTTCAATAGGAGTAGGAGCAATATATTTACCGGCAGACGTTTTAAATAAATGTTTCTTCCGGTCGGTAATTACTAAAAATCCGTCCGCATCAAAAACCCCAATATCGCCGGTATGCAGCCACCCGTCTTTAAGCGTAGCTTCGGTTTCTTTCCTATTTTTAAAGTAGCCCAGCATTATATTGGGTCCACGGGCGAGAATTTCACCGTCCGGTGCGATTTTAATTTCAACATCGGGAAACGGCTTTCCGACAGTTCCGAATTTATAATCATCGAACCTGTTAGCAGCAAGTACGGGCGATGATTCGGTAAGACCGTAACCTTCAAGTATTTTTATACCCAGCGCTTCAAAAAATTCACCCATTTCCCTCGGCAGTGCGGCGCCGCCTGAAATAAAGAACCTTAGGTTGCCCCCTGTTTTTTCTCTTATTTTACTCAACACTAATTTATCGGCAATTTTATGTTTTGCTCTTAGCCCGAAAGATGTTTTACCGGTTTTCTTTGCTTCGGCATACTGCTTTCCTATTTCAACAGACCAGAAAAATATTTTTTGTTTTTTCTCAGACTGCTTCTCGACGTTTCTGAGAATTTTAGAATAGATCCTTTCAAACAATCTGGGTACCGTTGTCATAATGGTTGGTTTAGCTTCAATTAAATTTGTAGCAACTTTCTCAATGCTTTCGGCATAGCATATAGTGCTGCCGGATGCAAAAGCAGTATAGTATCCCGCCATTCTTTCAAAGATGTGGCAGAGAGGTAAGAATGAAAGAAAAACATCATCTTTTGTAATAGGAAAAGTTTCAAGGGCGGTATTGACGTTCGACATAATATTATGATGAGTTAACATAACGCCTTTAGGTTCGCCGGTTGTGCCGGAAGTGTATATGATTGTGCAGAGATCGTTTCCTTTAACCTGCTTCCGCCTTTCTTCAAGCAGTGCGGGATGTTCGTCTCTGTATCCTCTTCCCTTATCCTGTACTTGCTTGAATGTGTAAAGGTCTTTAACGGATGTATCAAAATCATTTTCATTCATTACAATTATAAATTTCAGGTGTTTACATTTATCTTTTACTTTTAATACTTTCATTAACTGTAAACGGTTTGAAACTATAATTACTTTTGATTCGGAATTGTTGAGAATAAATTCTACAGATGCTGCAGTTAACGACGGATAAATAGGAACATCGACAGCAGCGAGAGAGAGTATTGCCATATCAGAATAAACCCATTCCGGCCCGTTTTCTGCTATTATTGCAACTTTATCATTTTTCTCAATCCCCAAAGATGCTAAACCGAATGCGAGCAAATTAGTTTCATTTTTAAATTGCTCGTAACCTATGCCGGTATATTTACCGTCAACCTTTGTTCGTAAAAGGTCTTTATCCGTAGTCTTCCCATACTCTTCGGTTAGAAAGTTAAATAAATCTGTAATTGTGTCGCAGATTTTTAATGCAGGCATTTGTTTATCTCCTGGATAATAAATTCAAAAAAAAATTAAAATTTGTTTACCCTCCATCAAATCCGGGAAAGTGTATATCTTGCTTAACCGGTAATTTTTATCAAAACTTAATATAACATCATTGAATGAAAATCAAAAGAAGAAATGTTATTTATTTCTGTTTTCGATAAATCAAAAGTCGAGAGTTATGAATTGGTTTTAGCCGTATTGTGGTGTTTTAATGGTTTAATATTATTCTCAATTCAGTCGTCCCTAACGGGACTCACATATTTAAAATGTTTTGTTTGTAACCCAGCGATGAATCGCTGGGCTAATAACAGAATTTCCCTTTGGGACATTTTTTATTAGTTAAAAATAAAATGGAAATATCCCGTCAGGGATAAATGAAAATAGCCCGTCAATTTATTGGCGGGAAAGAAGAAAAGTCAGGAAAATAAAAAGTCCCGCAAGGGACGAATGAGAAATGAATACGGAGCAGTCGAAAGTTTGTAAAAAGATGGTAATCCATAATGACTGAACGATGTCGAAGGTATCGAAGAGAAATGCTCTTGTTAACATTTAATTCAACCACGTTGTGGTTGTAATAATAATTTTACTTTTATTTTTTTTTGCTATTAACCTTTGACCCCTTCGGGGTCGTTAGTAAATCTCTTAGTTGCTAGTTCTTCAAAACTTCTCAAATCAAAAAATCGTTAATGGGTGTTCGTAAATTAAAAAAGAAAACTTGCGGATATGTTACAGCACTACTTATTACACAACTATAAATTGCTTATCAGATGCAAAAACTTTAATTTTTGCAGCATATTTTTAATTAATATTCAGGAGAAATAATGATGAAGGTTAAGCCGTTTAGAAATGAACCGATAACAGATTTTTCGAAAAAATCAAATGTTCAAAAACAAAAGAGAGCGCTCGCAGATGTAAAAAAGCAATTAGGCAGAACTTATGAAATGGTGATCGGTGGAAAGAAGCTCAGATCGAAAGATAAAATTGTGTCTTATAACCCTGCCGATAAAGGTGCTGTTGTGGCTAAATTTTTCAAAGGTACGAAAGACATTGCAAACCGGGCTGTAGAAACAGCGTATAAAAAGTTTAGCGAATGGAAATATGTTCCTGCAGAAAAAAGAGCAGGTTATTTATTTAAAGCTGCTGCTATTGCAAGAAGAAAAAGATTTGAGATAAACGCCTGGATGATTTATGAAACCGGAAAAAACTACACAGAAGCTGATGCCGATACTGCCGAGGCAATTGACTTCCTTGAATTCTATGCAAGGGAAATGCTGAGATATGCATCGAAGCAGCCGCTTACACCGGTTAAAGGTGAAAAGAACGAATTGGTTTACATTCCGTTGGGAGTAGGGGTATCAATTCCGCCATGGAATTTTCCCTTTGCAATTTTAGTAGGAATGACATCTGCGGCTGTTGTTACCGGTAACACGGTTGTATTAAAACCGTCGAGCGATTCGCCAATGATGGGAAAAGTATTTTATGATATAATGAAAGAAGCCGGTCTGCCGGATGGTGTTATCAACTTTCTACCCGGGTCCGGCAGCGAAGTTGGCGATATACTCGTTGCGCATCCGAAAGTTAGGTTTATTACGTTTACCGGTTCGATGGCTGTGGGTACGTATATTTATGAGCTTGCAAGCCGTGTGCAGCCGGGTCAGATTTGGCTGAAGAGAGTTATTGCAGAAATGGGAGGAAAAGATTGTATTATCGTTGATAGTGAAAGCAACTTGAAATCTGCTGTGCAGGGTGTTGTTACATCTGCGTTTGGTTTCCAGGGGCAGAAATGTTCAGCATGCTCAAGGGCAATTGTAGATAAATCGGTTTACCGTCAGTTTGTTGAAATGTTGAAAGAAGAAGTTGAAAAACTGCAGGTTGGCGCTCCCGACCAAAACGTATATATGGGACCGGTAATAAATGAGAAAGCACGTAAAAGCATTTTGAATTATATTGAAATAGGAAAGAAAGAAGGCAAGCTTCTCGTCGGCGGTAAAAAAGCACCCGGTAACGGTTATTTCATTCAGCCCACTGTAATTATTGATATCAAACCGAATGACAGGTTAGCCCAGGAAGAAGTATTCGGACCGGTACTTGCAGTTATCAAATCGAATAATTACGAGCAAAGCTTAAAAATAGCCAACAACACTATCTACGGTTTAACCGGATCGGTTTACACTAAAAACAAGAAAAAAATTGCTGCTGCCAAGAAAGAGCTGCTTATAGGTAATCTTTATTTCAACAGAAAATGTACCGGGGCTTTAGTTGGCGGGCACCCGTTCGGCGGGTTTAATATGTCCGGAACCGATTCAAAAGCCGGCGGGAGAGATTACCTGCTGCTGTTTATGCAGGCAAAATTAATGAGCGAAAAAGTATAATTTTAGCAGGGCATAATTATTTTTTAAGCCCGATTTGTTTATAAATTTAATCCAGGGATAATCAATGAAAATTCATGAATATCAAGCTAAAGAAATTTTAAGAAAGTATAATGTTGCGGTTCCATGCGGCGGTGTTGCATTTACTGCTGAAGAAGCTGTTAAAGTAGCTAAAGAAGATTTAAGCGGAAATGTCTGGGTAATTAAAGCTCAAATACACGCTGGCGGAAGAGGTAAAGGCGGCGGTGTTAAAGTTGTAAAGAGTCTGCACGAAGTGTGGGAAACAGCGCGTAAAATGTTAGGTATGACTCTGGTAACGCATCAAACCGGACCCGAAGGAAGAACAGTAAAAAGATTGTTGGTTGAGGAAGGAATAGATATTGCGCGCGAATTATATGTTGGAATTACTCTCGACCGTGCATCTTCTAAAAATGTTATGATGGTTTCAACCGAAGGCGGAGTGGAAATAGAAAAAGTTGCCGCTGAAACTCCGGAAAAAATAGTTAAGGAAATTATCGAACCCGATATGGGATTACAGCCGTACCAGGCGAGGAAATTAGCTTATTCCTTACAGCTAAAGGGCGACCAGCATAAAAATGCGGTGAAATTTTTATTGGCTTTATATAAAGCTTATGAAGGTACGGATGCATCGCTGGCTGAAATTAATCCGCTTGTAGTAACTAAAGATGGAAGCGTTCTCGCTCTCGATGCAAAAATGAATTTCGACGATAATGCATTATACAGGCATAAAGATATTGTTGAGTATCGCGACCTGGACGAGGAAGACCCCCTCGAAGTGGAAGCATCAAAATATAGTTTGAATTATATTAAGCTGCACGGAAACGTCGGCTGCATGGTTAACGGTGCCGGGCTGGCAATGGCAACTATGGATATAATTAAACTTGCCGGAGGAGACCCTGCTAACTTTTTAGATGTCGGGGGCGGTGCGAACAAAACAACAGTTGCAAACGGATTTAAAATTATTTTATCCGATCCGAATGTTAAAGCTATTTTAATAAATATCTTTGGCGGAATTGTTAGATGCGATAGAGTTGCTCAGGGTGTAATAGATGCAACAAAAAAGATGAATGTTTTAGTACCGATTGTCGTTCGGCTCGAAGGTACTAATGCAATCGAAGCCGGAGTGCTTCTGAATAAATCAGGTTTGAACTTTGAAGTTGCAACAAGTTTAAAGAATGCAGCAGAAAAAGTTACCTCTGTTCTCAGAAATTAATTGAACGCATCGGTTCCTGATTAAAATTGTCATGCTTCTATGGCACGGCATTTGTTTTTTAATAATATTAAAATTAATCTTTATATTAAACTTGAAAAGGTTTCTAATTTATCTTTTATTAGTGACAGCATTTATTTGAATATAGTAATAATCGGAGAATTCAATGTCCTTTTTTGATTCTGATTTTAATGATGATTTGTTTGAACCTGATGAAAATAGTATTGAAGATGAGATACGCTCCTGCAGATCTTTAATTGAAAATAACCATATTTACGGGTCAATTGAAAAAATTGAAGATGTAATTTATTTATGCCTCGATCATGATTATGTGGAAGATGGATTATATTTTGTTGACTACCTTATCGAAATTTCTCCGTATAACTCCGATTACTGGTCGAAAAAAGGTTTATTACTTAATTCGGTTGGAAATTATAAAGAAGCGATTAAATGTTTCGATAAAGCGTTATCTCTAAATCCGGGTGATACCGAGGCGTTGATTGATAAATCTACTGCCGAGGAGAATCTCGGTCTGTTCAACCAGGCGGAAGAATCGTTAAATAATATTCTGAATTCGGAACCCACCAATGAAGATGCGCTTTTTAGCCTGGGTATTCTCAACCAGAGAAGAGAGAATTTCGATGCTGCTATTTTTTACTTTGAAAAAGTTTTAGGGCAGGATCCCCATTATGCAGAAGCTTATTACGAATTGGGTTATTGTTATGAAAATCTTAAAGATTATCAAAAAGCACTTGATGCTTATGATAAGTTTTTAGATTTCGATCCGTATAACGCCAACGGCTGGTATAACCGCGGGATAGTTCTGGCAAAAATGAACAAGCCGGAACAAGCTATTAATAGTTATGATCTGGCAGTATCACTGAGAGAAGAATTTGCAAGCGCTTGGTTTAATAAAGGGAATGTATTGGCGGAACTGGGCAGAATTGCCGAAGCCCTTGAAAGCTTTCACAAGGCGTATCAATTGGATAACTTTGACGATACTACATGTTACAACATCGGCAACCTTTACGAAGAGCTGGGTGATTCCGGTAATGCCATCAAGTTTTATAGCGAGGCAATAAAAATAAACAAAGATTATTATGAAGCATATCTTGCCAGGGGATATTGTTATGATTCGGCAGGGAAATATCATCTTGCACTTAAAGATTTTAATAAAGCTATTTCCGTTTCTAATAACAGTGTTGAAGCATGGTATGCCAAAGCCGATCTGGAGTATTCGCTTGGCAAGCTGCAGGAATCCACTTACAGCTACCTTGCTGCCTTGAAAATAACTCCCGACAATCATGAGCTTTGGTTCACTCTTGCAGAAACATATTATGAAATGGGCAACTGGCTGGATGCTCTTAATGCTTTTGATGAATGCCTGAGAATTAAACCCGGTGATGCCGCTTCGATGTACAGCAAAGCGAAGGTAAATTTTATTCTTAAACGTACGCAGGATGCTTTAACCTGTCTTAAAAAAGCATTCAACCTCGATCCCAATATTCAAAGAGAATTTGCAGATGAATATCCCGAGATAAAATCATCAAAGCTCTTCAAAAAACTTTTAGGGGAAAATTAATTCTTTCAGAAAAATCATCTCTTTAGATTAAATTTATTAACATTAAATTATGAGTAATCATTGATTAACCCGGTTTAAAAAATGAAGAATTCTTTTTACATAAATACAAAATTAGTCGGCTTAATAGGGCATCCAATAAAGCATTCCTATTCGCCTTTTATAAATAACGTTGCCTTTCAAATTAAAGGGCTCGATTACATCTACCTGCCTTTCGATGTAGTTACAGATAATCTTCAAAGTGCGTTAAAAGGAATTGTGAGTCTTGGTATTACCGGTTTAAATATAACCATACCTCACAAGGAAAAAATAATAGAATACCTCGATGAGCTTTCCGAAGAAGCAGCAATGATAGGTGCAATTAATACCGTTGTTAATGAACAGGGAAAACTAAAAGGTTATAACACCGATGTAAATGGTATTATCGAAACACTTAACCCGTTCAAAAATGATATTGCGGGAAAATGTGTGAGTGTACTCGGTGCGGGCGGCGCTGCCAGGGCACTTGTATTTACTCTTATACGCCACTTCAAGCCGGGAGAGATAGTTATTATAAACAGAACCGAACAAAGAGGCGATACCCTTGCAAATTACTTTATTGAAAAGATGAAATTTGAAAATATTAAAGTAAAAGAACTCTTCCCGCCGGATTTAGTGGATGTATTCAATAGTTCCAAGTTAATTGTTAATGCATCTGCAATCGGTATGTATCCTGCAGTTGATGATAGTCCCACGGATATAAAAGAATCATTTACAGAGGATCAGATAGTTTTTGATATGGTTTATAATCCCAGGGAAACAAAATTTTTAAAAGTTGCATCGGAAGCAGGTGCTACGGCGCTTTCAGGGCTGACCATGCTTGTCCGTCAGGCGGCTAAAGCATTTGAATTATGGACTGGAGAAGAATTACCGGTGCAAAAAGTAACCCGCTCTTTAGAACTTATCCTTTCTAAATAATTTTATGAAGAATTTTATCTCTTGCAAAATCTGAGCAGAATTTGTACGTTGCTGCAACAAAACAAGAAGCAGTGAAAATGAAAAATATATTATTAGCATTTTTATTTTTAGTCTCTATAACTTTCACATCGGCACAGGAACATAAAAAGAGTTCAACTTTTATTTCAGGTTTGGTCGGTACCGCTCAGGTTAGTAATTCAGGCAGCGGAACCAACAGCCCTGTAGCTTTTTCATTCGGTGGAAGTTTCGGCTTTCCAATTACGGGAAATCTTTATCTGTACACGAGAGGCACTTACACTTCAAAGTCTAATTTTCAATCTTTTTACAACACATCATTCCTGAACTCGCAAACCGGTTTTTCAGATGAACTTATCCCTGTAACATCTTCATTTTCGCAACTGCTGTTAAATACCGGGCTGCTATACAATTTTTATATTTCAGAAGTGTGGACTTTGGGTGTTAACGGTGGTGCATCGTTTTCAGTAATTAATCAGGATGCTAAACTTAAAGGAGGGCATGTTATTTCTTCAGTGAATAATGAAGCGATCTGGGGTTACTTCGGAGGAATGATTGTTGAAAAGTTATGGGATGAGGGTGATGTATCTACGTTTTTTGAAGCACAGTATAATTATGCCAGAAGTGATGCATCATACCGGATAAGCGCCCTGAACACGATGAACTTTACTTTTGGAGTGAGGTATTATTTAACAAGACACTAAAACACTGGTTTCATCTTCAGTTATTATCTCAGATTCGGTCAATTAAAAAACGCTCCATTAATCTTACAACTTTACCATTTATTTGATTAATTAAATGTTCGTGAAAATTCGTGGTAAATGAATTCTTTGAATAGAGAGGTAACTGAAAAATAAATCATAAATTGTACTATACTCGAAGGTATCCGAAGTTCTTAGCCACTAATTTCACGAATTAACACGAATTTAGATTAACAGCAACTTTAATTAGCTGTTGTAGTATTGACATTTTGGTTTTTGTTTTATTGGTTATTATTTAGGTTAATTATATCAATTAGTTCAATTAGAAATTTCAAATGTTAGTAGAGTGAAAAAATTAACAGAGCAGATTAGTCACTCAATTTTTAATTAGTGATCTCCAACCAATTCATACAATTCTTTTGCATGGTTTAATACTTCTTCGAGATCGGAATCTTTTAGGGAAACTCTTTCGGTGTTTATAATTTTCTCGTAGCTTATCACGTCTCCATCCTGCTCTAAATACATAGTCAATCGTGTTAACTCTTTCCTGGATTTTTTATTTTTCTCATAAATATAAGCCATCTTCTTCCCGATAAAATGAATCAGATTGCCGTCTTTAAAATAATATAGATTAAAAGCTTCAGCAGTAGTTCTGTATTTTAAATTTTCATTTATAAAAATTATATCGGGGGTAGTGTAGTAAGCCATCACTGTTGAATATGCTTTTGCGGAAGCCCATTCATATTTTTGTCCGGCTAACTTTTCTAATTTTTTATCGGCATCTTTTACAATTTGTTTAACTTCTTCTTCGGTGTAATCCTTGCTGCAGGATATTAAAATAAGCAAAGGTAAAAAGAACAAAAGAAATTTTAATTTACTCATAGTTTTGTGTACCGCTTGAATTATTGAAAAGTGTAAAAAACCCGACCCGAATATAATAGAATACTCTTTTTACTTAATCACATATCTTTATCCTTTATATAACTTGAATTACCACGCTTAGCATTAATATATTTATGAATCCTCTAATAATCTAATCTCTGTTTTTAGTTTTTCAGGACTACTAAAGAATAAATGATTTAAAATCTCAATAAATATTGATTTGAACTCGAATTTATAAATATTTTCTTAAAAGAGTTAAACAATCACACTTTTCAATGATCATATCCTTATGGAAATTACTTACATATTTTCCATTTAAGCGGTGTTTAGTTCGTAAAATTTCTTCTTCATTAAAATATAATGCAGTTCCAAAAACCTTTTGTCCTTTCTCTAATTGTTCAGGTATTTTTAATATTTTTAAATTTTCTTCAGCATATCCGAAACCAAGGAAAAATATTTTTTTTGCTTCACGAATCAAGTTATTAATTTCTTCATCAATTCCTTTTTCAAAATCATAGATGATTTTGATGTTTTTTTGTATTGAATCAATAATATCTAATCTACAATCTTGACCAAAATAAATTATAGGTTCTTTCCCTTGCCAAGGTAAGAATCCCACTTGGCCATAAACATGATTTATCGGAATACTTTTTACCTGTTCGATTACATCTTCTTTTGCAAAAAGAAAAGAATTAGTTAGACTGTTTAATAAATAATTTTCTAGTGTCCTGTCGTAGTTAAAGGTGATGAAAGAAACTTTATTTTCATTAAACTTTTTATAATCATCTTTTTTTATTAATGTCTCTGTCATTCTGTTGAATAAGTATGCATACCAATCGTTTTCCCAAAATTTTATTTTCTTTTTTATAAACTTTCTCTCTGAATTAAGGATTTCAATAATTATCGACCTTTTTCCACTATTAGAGAAATCAGGGTTTCTTGATAAAAATAAATCTATAGATTTAGTATTAGAATTATAAAATGTTCTAGTAAAATTTTGGGCTATCTTTAACTCATTGTCTCTAATATTTTCGCTATCAAAGGCGTCTTGTATCAGTTTGTTAAAATTATTTAAATATTGTGTACAAATATTTTTACGTAAATCTTGTCCCGTAGGAAAGCCATACGGTTCACTTCCACCAGCACCAATAATGAATATCGTTGATTCAGTTATCATATTATATATTATAATAATCTATTTATTATTTCTTCAATCTCACCGGTCCCGCAGCTTTAACCTCATCGGAGCAGGCGTTGGCATAAAGTTTAAAGTTTTCTATAAACCTCGATGCAAGTGCATCGTAGCGCTGCCAGTACTCATCTTTATTGCTCCATGAGTTCAACGGTTCCAAAACATCTTCAGGAACATCCGGGCAGGTGAGAGGCACTTCAAAACCGAATAGCCTATCTTTTCTGTATTCAACGTTGTTAAGCTTTCCTTCTAACGCTGCATTAAGCATATTTCTTGTATGCCGAATGCTTATTCTTTTACCCACGCCGAATCTTCCGCCGACCCAGCCGGTGTTTACAAGCCACACATTAGAATTGTGCTTAAGCATTCTTTGTTTAAGCATCTCCGCATATTCCGAAGGATGGCGTACCATAAACGGGGCGCCGAAGCAGGCACTGAATGTTAGTTCCGGTTCAATTCCCAGTCCTATCTCCGTACCGGCAATTTTGGATGTGTATCCGCTGATAAAATGATACTGTGCCTGTTCGGGGTTCAGCCGTGCGATGGGAGGTAATACTCCCGATGCATCGCAGGTTAAAAAGATGATATTTTTTGGATGGCTGTGAACGTAACCCTCGGGAACTATGTTCGGTATCAGGTCGATCGGGTATGACGCACGTGTGTTTTCCGTTATCATATCATCATCAAGATCGATGTGCCTGCTTACCGGATCGAAAACAACATTTTCGAGTATGGTACCGAAGCTTCGTGTTGTTGCATATATTTCGGGCTCATTTTCGGATGACAGGCGTATTACTTTTGCATAACATCCGCCTTCAATATTAAATACACCTTCGGAACTCCAGCCATGTTCATCGTCGCCAATTAATCTTCTCCTCGGGTCTGCAGAAAGGGTTGTCTTACCGGTTCCGCTCAGTCCAAAGAAAAGAGCCACATCCTCATCTTTGCCAACGTTTGCCGAACAGTGCATCGGCAGAACGTCTTCAAAAGTTAAAAGGAAATTAAGTACGGTAAAAACCGATTTTTTAATTTCACCGCCATAGAGTGAGTTCGCGATAATTGCAGTTCTTTCGGCAAAGTTTATTATTATTCCTGTATCTGTCCGCGTACCGTCGAGCGATGGATTGAGTTTTAAGCCGGGTAGTGCAATCACTGTGAATTCCGGCACAAAGTTTTTTAATTCCTCTCTGTTATCGGTTGTAAGGAACATATTTCTGGCGAACAAACTATGCCATGCATTTTCTGTAATAACCCTAACAGCCAATTTATATTCCGGATCGGCTGCTGCATAAACATCCTGAACGAACAATTCTTCATCCTGGCAATATGCCTGAACTCTACCCATTATTTGATTAAACTTTTCAGTGCTGAAAGGTCTGTTATAAACTCCCCACCAGATATTGTCGTTTGTGCTTTCTTCCTGAACGATAAACTTATCGGCGGCTGCACGTGCGGTGTGTTTGCCGGTATTAACGAGTATCGGTCCTTTCTTTGTTATTTTGCCTTCGTTCCGAAACACGATTTCTTCATAGAGTGCTTCTTCGGGCAGGTTCCAGTAAACCCTGTCGAGGTTGCCGAAGCCCTGGTTTTTCAATCTGAAATCGGAAGCTAATTCTGTTGCTTCTTTTAAAGCCGGTGTTTTGAATTTTAAGTATTTGCTCATGCCCAATCCCTCACTAATTTTCTGTCGCCAATATAAAGTTCGTTAGGTGAATTAAGATCCAGTGCCCATTTAATTCGTTCAATGCCTTCGGTTATATCTTTAATCGAACCGCAGTAACTGATTCTTAAATATCCTTCCATTCCGAATTCGGCACCGGGAACCGTGAGCACCTGTACTTTTTCTATTAAAAAGTTAGAGAGTTTATTCGAGTTTTTTTCGTAATGGCTGAAATCAGCGAAGCAATAAAAAGTCCCGTCCGGTTTTGTTATTTTCACCCCGTCGAAAGAATTAAGCATATCCATCATTACATTGCGGTTATTTTCCAGTGTTGTTCGCAAGCTTTCTACCGAAGACTGTAAACCGTTCAGTGCACCTACAGCCGCCTTTTGCAGAAGTACGGAAGGACCGGAAGTTTGATGCGCCTGAATGTTTGTCATTGCTTCAATCAGTTTTTTGTTTGCAACTGCCCAGCCGATTCTGAAGCCGGTCATTGCATATTGTTTCGATACTCCGTTTATAATTATCAGCTTAGAATTTTCATCGAGATTATTCGCATACTTGTAAGCGTTTATAGGTTTCCTTCCATCGAATATCAAGCGGTGATAGATATCATCCATAATTAAATAGATATCCTTCTTCTCACACAACTCTACAACCGCGGCAATAAATTCTTCGGAATACATTGCACCCGAGGGATTGTTAGGGCTGTTGATAATCATTGCTTTTGTATAAGAGCTGATTCTGTCTTCTATATCTTTCAACCGCGGGTAGAACGTACCGTCTTCGGCGGGAGCAGGAACAGGAATAGCGCCGCAAAGTCTTGCCATATCGGGATAGCTTACCCAATACGGAACTGGAAAAATCAATTCTTCCTGCGGGTTGAGAATTGCCTGAAGCGCAACCATTATCGCCTGCTTTGCACCGCCCGATGCAATTACATTTTCCGGTTCAACTTTCCTGTTGTAAAACTCTTCCGTGTAACGAATAATTGCCTGTTTGAGCGCCGGGATGCCGTCTGCAGGTGCGTACCGAATCTCACCCGTGTTCAAGTGAGCAGACGTAGCAAGAATAGCATCCATCGGAACTTTACTCTTTGGTTCTCCTCCGCCAAGGTGAATAACAGGATTACCTTTTGCTTTTAAGATTGCAAACTTTTCATTGAGTGCAAGCGTTGGCGAGGGCTTAATTGATTTAGCTATTAAACTTAAGCTCATTTGTTTTCCTAATTGTTAATTAAATGAAAAAGAGTATCAGTAAAAATATTTGTAGTACCACCGATAAGCAAATTAATAATTGAGGTCCCGGTTAAAAAAGTTATGTAATACACTGCTGTCCAAATTATTTTTTTAGCTGAGTATATGTTTATCACTGAATATTAATTCAAACTTTCTACCCATTTAATAAACCCAACCTCCTGTACCCCTTCCCTTGCGAAGGGAAGGGGGAATTAAAGGGGGATGGGTTTTTCTCGTAGACATAGTAATTATTTGTACTTGTAATCCTTTTTAATTTTTGTCTTGTTTGTATATCGATAACTTATTTTGGACAGATTTGTTATGTTATGAAGAACTCTAAGACAAGTAACTTTTTAATTATTCCGATCGAAGTCTTTTAGCCGTTTTTTCTACCTGCTTCCAAACCCGGAGTAAATTCTTACCGCAAATTTTTTCGATATCTTCATCAGAATAACCGCGCTTAAGTAACTCATAAATGAGATTTGGATATTGTGATACATCTTTTAAGCCGGTAGGAAGGCTATCGCCGACGCCGTCAAAATCAGAACCGATGCCAACATAATCTATCCCGGCTAATTCAGCAACATGATCTATATGATCTGCCACGTCCTTTACATCAGCGTATCCTGATTTGTGTTCCTTCCAATAATTTTTGATAATATTTTCTGCTTCGGGAGAGTTTCGCTTAATGTTTCGTTCAGCTAGCAGGGAATCGATTGCTTTCCATATTTTACTTCTCTTTTCCTGTATTTTACCGCTCAGGAAAGAAGAGCCGAAATTAATTTGAATAACTCCGCCGTGTTCTGCTAATGTTTTGATCATTTCATCGGACATGTTTCTCTGCCAGCCGGGAGTGAAATATCGGCAGGAAGAATGAGACGCGATAACAGGCGCTTCCGAAATTTCCATTACATCGAAGAATGTACTATCGGTAATATGCGATACATCCACCATTATTCCCAGACGATTCATTTCCTTAACAACCTTAACTCCAAACGGGCTTAAGCCATGCCATTTTTCCTCTTCATCATAAGATGAATCACCTATTTTATTATTTTTCGAATGAGTTAAAGTTATATACCGGATTCCTCTATTGTAAAAGTATTTAAGATTACCGAGGTTGCCTTCTAACCCGGCTCCGTTTTCCATTCCCATACAAAGCGAAATTCTTGTAGTAGAAAATTGATTAATTACGTCCGCGGGCGAAGTAGCAATAATAAATTTATCAGTCCAATCGGAAGCAAATTTATTTACCATGTCGATGAGAGTATCTGCAAGTGCTTTTGCCCCGCCTGTTTGCTGGTATGATGCAGGAATGTAAATCGACATAAACGGCGCATTCAACCCACCTTTTATTGCGCGGGGATAATCAAAATTACCTTCTTCTGTTTTTTGAGAAATATCTTCCCACCTGGAATGTAATCTTTCAGGTACATCGATGTGCGTATCAATAAGAATGAATTTTTGTGCAAGCTTATTTGCTCTTTCCCTCATAGTTTGCTCGATGGTTGAATTTCTGCTGCACGTATTCAGGAGCAGAAATAATAAAAGAAATGTTACCGTGGATAGTCGCTTCATTTTTGAACCTTTTAAAATGTTTCCCGGGTTGAAAATAATGGTAAAACGATTAAAGTTGACGCCTATGCGCTTCTGCAGGAATAATGACACTAATGGAATACCAGTTAGTTAACCGTTTCAACGGTTTTTATTATGACAAAATTTCATCAACCAATTCAAATTAAATTATCAATACTAACGATTTGAATTTTAACGATTTTTCTTTGCGTGAAGCTAAAACTATTTTTTTCACAAGTACCGCAATGAAATAAATTCACATTTGTTAAAATTCTACTTACAACAAAAAAAAATCAGGATTGAAATTTCTTTCTTAATGCTTCCTGAACGGCAGGCGGTACGAAATCACTAACATCACTCTGCAAGCTGGCTAAATTTCTTACAATCGTTGAGTTTAAATAAGTATATTTTTCATGCGGCATAAGGAAGATGGTTGTTATTTTATCGGATAGTTTTCTGTTCATCAATGCCATCTGGAATTCAAACTCGAAATCACTTACCGCTCTTAAACCTCTTATAATGCCCACCGCGCCAACCTGTCTTGCATGATCCACAACCAAGCCGTCAAAAGAATCTATGGTAACATTCTCAAAATCCTTCAAGCTTTCCTTGAGCATAAGCACGCGTTCTTCAACGGTGAACATAGGAGTTTTAACAGGGTTTACGGCTACGGTTATAACCACCGAGTCAAAAAGTTCTCTGGCTCTTTTTATAACGTCGATGTGACCGTTTGTTACCGGGTCGAATGAACCGGGATAGATAACTTTTTTCATAACAAAAAATATTTGATTATAGAATATTAAAATATATGAATTCTATTGATGGAATTAAATCATAAATAAAAAAAACCTGCAGATTTCACCGCAGGTTTTCTATTATAACAAATACCTTTCCCGTAATAACTGATAAATTCAGCAGTTAAATTTATTTTAATAACGACATTTTAATTACTTGTGTATAACTTCCGGCTATTATTTTTGCTATGTAGAATCCCGAAGAGAGATGGGCAGCATCGAAGGTTATTGTATATTCGCCGGGAGATAAAAATTCATTCACGAGTTCCCTCACTTTTTCTCCAAGAGCACTATAAATAGATAAATTTACAAATTCAGAATTTGGAATGCTGAACTTGATTTGTGTTGAAGGATTAAAAGGATTAGGATAGTTTTGTCTCAATGAATATTCCAGCGGAAGATTTCCATTTCCCAAACCGGTCGGGTTTTCTACTGTAACAAGCCATGTAAAATCAATTGTGTAAAATCCGTTGGTTACTTCCGTTCTTATAGTATCGACTCTCGGAACATCCGGATTGCTCATAGCGAGATAAACATATGAATTACTCTGGAACGAAAGCCGATCACCGTTCTTGAACCACGAATAGTCAAGGTCGAACCCGCTTGTATCAACGGCATTTACATGGAATTGTACTATGCCGTCCGGTGCAATTGTAGTGTCACCCGCTGGCGTTACCGAAATAAAAATCGGCGGTGCGGGAATCATAACTGAATAAGAGAAGAAAGTTGAGGGAGGTACACTGCCGGGAGGATTTATACCGGAGCCGCCCTCGGGTAATGTTGAAACAAGATTGTTATTATCCTGTGCCGAAATGTAATATTCGACTATAGTATTGTTTACCTGTCCCGGTATTTCAAATTCATAAATATTATTTGTCGGACCGTTAGGGTCATTTACAATAGACCAATTACTTGTATTGCCGTTCAAAGTTGTACGGTAACGTAAATTGGCATCGCTAACACTATTATTATCAACAATTTGTGCAGTTAGTGTAACTGAATCAGAATTGTTAACTTCAGTGATAGGTGTATGATTTATCGTTGGAGGAACATCGTCGGGTATAAATTGAAATACGTACAAGCCGTTATCCATATCCGAACAGATAGTAATTCCCGAAGGAAGAAATGGGTAACAGCCCCACATTTCGGAAGTAGAATATTCACCGACCAAAAAAGGGTTTAACGGGTCGGAAATATCTAATACAACATATCCGTCCGTATAATAAGAAATGTGTGCATAGTTGCCTTTAATAAATAAATTATGAACAGTTGCGTTGCTGTTTGTCTGCCAGCTTGGTACAACAAGGTTCCATGAAGATCTGTCCTGAAGATCCCAGACCGTAATGTCTCTCTGGTTAAACTCTTCAGTCCCATAAAAGTATCTTTTATCCTCTGTCATCCAGCCGCTGTGCGAATAGATACCCGGCAGTGATGTGCTTGAGCTGATAAACTGCGGGTTTGATTTATCGGTTACATCAATCAGATGGTATTCTCCCGAATATCCCATACAGGCAATAACGGTGTCATTCCAAACATAAACATCGTGGATTGATCCGCCGGTTAAATATGTTGCAGTTTGTATGGGGTTTACCGGATCGGATAAATCGAGAATTTGCATTCCGCCTACATTTGTTCCGATAACATAAGCAAAACCGTTATCGATAAAAATATTATGTGCACTGCCGAACAAAGTGTCAATCTGGTTAACTAACGTGGCGGAATTCGGAAGGTTGGAAAGGTCGATTATTTGCAGTCCGTCATTCGTCTGCTCGGATACAACATAAGCATATTGCTCGTGGACTTTAATATCACGCCATATAGAATACGTGGCTGGAATAAAGGCAACTTCAATCGGGTTCGACGGGTTGGCAAGACTTATGATCGCCGTTCCGTTTCTCACACCCAGTAGTGCGTATTCATTTCCCATGGGATCTACGTAACCCCAGATGTCATTGTATCCTGTTGAATTGTGTTCATCCAGGTTGCTCAGCAGCGTAACGTTCGTCTGTGCAATAACAAGAATATTAAAAAAGATTGCTGTCAGAAATAGAATCCTTTTGATCATTTTTACCTCTTATATTTTATTATTTGACTAAACTCATTTTAATTAATTAAACATTTTTACCTACAATTATTCTTGCTGTACAAATTCCCGATGGAAGATCATTGGCGGAGAAAATAAAATGTGTTTACCGTGCTGTTTAAATTCATTAATAAAGCGGTAATTTCCTCACCGGGTATTTTATAAATTTTTACAGATTCAAAACTGTTATCGACAATACTAACATTGATTTTTAATGAATGGGTTAAGTGGTTGGGAAATGTTCGAATCCGGAGTTCTGCCGGAAGCTAATAAACCATACCATCAATATTTGTTATAACAATAAAGATATAAACCTCCTTTAACATTTCCAAGGAATAAATCGGTATCGCTGCTGGGATTAAAAAACTGATGTTCGATAATGTTCATTCCGCAAATATTAGTTAATGGTTTATCACCATCAATAATGGGGAATCAGGTAAATCTCGTTTGGAAAATGCTCGCGGTATGCAATTCGGGCGGTAAGTAATTACATTAATGATATTTTATTTCGTAAAGACAGGCATCTCCTATTATTTTAAATGGTTCCGTATCAAAATTTTCAACATCTTTTTCTTTTGTCTGGATCGATCTTTCAATTATTATAATTCCTTTCTCTTCAAGGAATTTATTGGCTAATAAATTTTCAACGACATTATAAATATCATTATTAAAGAAAGGCGGATCGGCTAATATAAGATCATAAGTTTTTGACGGGTGCATTTGTGAAAATTTTAATGCGGGCATTTTATATATTTTGCATAAACCGGAAACATTCAGCGATGTAATATTCGATTCCAAATTTTTATAGATGACATAATTTTTTTCTACGAAATTAACTTCCGCTGCACCGCGGCTTAAACATTCCAGCCCCAATGAACCCGAACCGGCGTATATGTCCAGCGCTCTTATTCCATCGAATAGGATACTGTTATTCAGTAAATTAAATAATGTTTCTCTTACCCTGTCGGTGGCTGGTCTTATTAACTCAGACCTGGGAACATTTATAAGTCTCCCTTTAAATTTGCCGGATATTAACCGTATTTTCATGTGTTTATAATTTCCAGTTTCCGCAGCAACGTATTATTTTTCATCTGTTTATAATTTCAAATTAAGGTCAGATGGAACTCGCATTATAGTCATTCCTTTGGGTGTAAATGTTTTTTCATGCTCGTTTCATAAGTAAATGTTGAACCCGGTTTGATATTTATTTTGCTGGTATGAACGTATGGTTGTATGTATTAAATTTCAATATTAAATGATAATCTTTTTCAACCACCTCTTATTCATTCATATTCACATTTAACTAATATAATTAATCCCTTGTGTGTATGTAATCTTATATACCCGTTTTATAAATTAAACGCCGGAATTTTTATGCGACCCGGTATGCTATTCCTGCTGCTGAAGAAAAAGTGTTGTACCTTTGTAAAAAGAGCGGACTATTCTTCAAGTTCGAGATAGGAGTTATTTTATCAAACGGGTTATAAACTATAAAATTTAAACCCGTATGAAAATTCATTTTACTAATATAGTTATCAACAACTAGATCGCCGGTTGCGTATGCTGCCTGAATCACTTCCCGTTTTACTATTATAGATTTTGCGGAAGCCATTTCATTTCGTATCAATTTGCCTATATCATCTGAATTTTCTGTTTCAATTACTTTTTGATAGATCAATTTACCGTCGAGGAGGTAAATAATAGACAGGCGCTTCCTGGAAATATAAACACTCAATCGTAGTCCATCCTTTACAAAATTATTGCTTGCTTTTAAAGCTCTTTCCGATGCCAGATGTGCGTTATCTATAAAACCGAGGTTCACATTATTCTTCTTGCAAAAATTTTCCAGTATTTGAATGTATTTTCTTTCCAATCCGTAAACCACGGCAGTGTTGTTTGTTATAAAAGAATTCTTTTCCACTTCGTAGTACTGAATAGATATTTCGTTTATATCCAGAAACGGGTACAGGATTGAAAATTCCCATTTTAATTCCGCTAACATATCCTGTGATAATAAAGTGTTATCGCAGGGGATTTGAACGATGTAAAAAAGATCGAGAGGCAGGGCAAAGGAAAGAGTTCCGCTTTTAATAGGTTTTCTTATACGAATTTCGTCATAGGCAGATTGAAGCTGCGCAAGAATTTTTGTCGTTCTATCCGCTCTGAAATTAATAGGTTCGGCGAATACTACTTCATTAAGATTTTCTAAACGAACACCGGATGGATCGCTGAATATTTCTACTAACTGTAATTTACTGCCTGAGATTTTTAACCCGGCTAGGGTATATAATCCATTCATCAACCAATTATTACTCCCACGATGCAGTATTTTTCAATGCATCGCTTTCCAAACTTCCAATCGTGCCATATCCGTCAGGATCTTTGAGATAATATTTTGTACCGAGTGTAATAGTTGTGTCAATCCTGGTAATTTTGCCGCGCCGGTTTATTACAGTATCGACAACTACAGAAGTATCGATTTGCAGAATGTATATTGAATGTGTTTTGGGTGAGTATTTCAAACTTTCCGGCACAAATTCGCCATTCGATAACGGCTTGAACGGATTAGCTATTTTCATTGTTAAAGAGTCGAAAGCTGTTTTAACACTATCTACCATAGGGTCGTATTTAACAAATGAGATTAAGCTATCGAGGTTATCGGTGTATTTTCCCTTCTTTTTCTCCCAGAGGATCTCTGCTTCCTTAATATTATCCATCCTTAGCCTGGATTCCGTTTTATTATATTTTTCAGTTGCCACATAAGCCCTAGGATCGATAATAGCTACTTTAATAAGCAAAATAGTAAGAATAGCAATCACTAAATATAACGCCGTATGAATATACCAAGGATCAGATTTTGATTTCATTTTTCCTCCGGATAAAAAATTTTATAATGACTTTCCAATATATAAAAACTTTTTAATTTTATTAAACTTGCTTTTACCTATTCCCTTTACATCCATCAATTCATTCAAATTGTTGAACCCGCTTCGCTCTTTCCTTAAATCTATTATCTTCTGCGCGGTTTTTTCTCCGATTCCCGGCAGCCGTTTTAATATGTTTATATCGGCTTTGTTTATATCAATGCTTTTCTCTGCCGGAGGAGATTTTTTTTTCTCTTTTTTAAAATCCCGCGGTTTAAAATCTAAAACTTCCTGCTTAGAGTCAACATTATTCTTTGCGATTTCTTCTTCTAATTTTTCCTTTATTTCTCCAGTTAAACTTTTGAAGAGACTATCCTGCTCGGAATAATCGAATTGTTTATATTCCGGTAAACGGCTCTGCTTGTAATATTCGTAACTTACTCCAAGCAAGAGAGCAAATGCTAAAAAAAGCAAAACCTTTATTTCGGTTACTGTAAACCCAATTTTTTTTGATACCCAGTCAAACATAAAAAATTTAGCCCCACTTTTAAATTTTTCTTACTAAAATTTAATAATAGATATGAACGGGGGCAAGTTTGAAGAGAAAAATAATCTTTTTTATAGCCGGAATTTTTTGAAGAAACTCTTTTCCTCGTTTTTCGACGATCCTTTTATATTCGGCATTTCAGAAAGCTGTTGTAAAAGGTCCTTCTCTTTTGAATTCACTTTATTCGGAACGGCAATATTCACTTTAACAATCTGGTCCCCGACGCCGGGCGAGTTTAAATGTTTTATCCCCTTACCTTTCATCTTTAATAATTTGCCCGGTTGCGTACCCGGTTCAACTTTCAGGAGCGCTTTACCTGTTAATGTAGGAACTTCTACTTCGGCACCTAAAACTGCCTGAGGGTATGTGATAAACAGATTAAAAATTACGTCGTCATCTTCACGGGTAAAATATTCATGCTCAAGCTCTTCGAAGACAACAATGATTGAACCGGCTTCACCGCCGCGCTTGCCTGCGTTTCCCTGACCGCGGAGAGTCATATAACTGCCCTCATGTACTCCGGCTGGCACATCGATCTTTATTGTTACTTCATCCGTATGTCTTCCCTCGCCCCTGCATTTTTTGCAGGGCGAATCTATAATCGAACCTTCGCCGCTGCAATTGTGGCAGGTGGTAATGTTAACGAATTGACCGAAAATCGAGCGTGATATTTGCTTAACTTCGCCGGTGCCGTTACAAACGGGGCAGGGTTTCAATAATGTTCCTTTCTCTGCGCCTGTAGCGTTGCATTGCTCACACCTTACATGTTTTTTAATCTTGATAGTTTTAGATGTGCCTGTTGCAATTTCCGCAAGTGAGAGTTTCAGATTCACACGTAAATCAGAACCAGCCGTTCGGGCTCCTCTCCGGTGTCTCGTATGCTGCCTTCCGCCTCCGAAAAAATCATCGAATATTGAAGACCCGCTGAAAATATCGGAGAAATGTGAGAAAATATCATTAATGTCGGTAAAGCCGGTGGATTCAAATCCGCCTCTTACCCCGTTATGCCCGAACCGGTCGTAGTTCGCTCGTTTTTCATCGTTGCTTAAAATTTCGTACGCTTCAGCAGCTTCTTTAAATTTTTCTTCGGCTTCGGCGTTATTGGGATTTCTATCCGGATGAAACTGCATCGCCAGTTTACGGTAAGCTTTTTTCAGTTCATCCTTTGAAGCGTTTTTATCGACACCTAATATTTCATAATAATCTCTTTTTATCATCAGTTATTCATTTCCTCTTCACTTGATTCATCTTCCCGCTTTTCCGAATCATTTGAAGTTTCTTCACTCACAATAACTTTTGAATGCCTGATAACTTTATCTTTATACATATAACCTTTTTCAATTTCATCGAGTACAGTGTGCGGTTCAACCGAATCATCCTTCTTTTGCATTAAAGCTTCATGGTATTCTACATCAAAAGGTTTTCCGACGGCATCAATTTTTTTAACGCCCTGTTCATCGAACACTTTCATCAATTTCTCGTAAATTAATTTCACACCCTGTTTAATGGCATTTATATCCTGCGCATCTTCAATATGCTCTAACGATCTTTCAAAGTCATCCACTACTGGTAAAAGCTTTACGATGAACGATTCTGCGGCGTAAGTTAATAAATTGAGCTGGTCGTTTTCGGTTCTTCTTTTATAATTTTCAAACTCAGCCGCTTTTCTTAATAATTTATCTTTTAATTCCTGTACTTCTGCTTCGAGTTCGGCAATTCTTTCTTCTGCCTTATTTTCTTTCTGTACTTCGACAGATTCAGTTTCAATCTCACTATTTTTTCTTTTCATATCTTTTGTCTTTTCCTTTTTGCTTGATTTTTCTTTTTTACTCATAGAAGTTATAACCCTCCTTATTCTGTTATTGCATAAGCATTTAAATCTTTGTTTTTTTTACGAAGAAATTTTAGAATTTTATTTACAACCAAATTAAATAATAATTTCATTCAATTATTACTTTAAATTCGGTTAATTGATGAAAAAAAATCTTTCGTTGTTTTATTTTAATCTTTTAGCTTGCAGCTTAGTTGCACTAAGGGTTTTTCAAAAATTCCGAAAGCATCTTTGCTATATAGTCAACAATAGCAACAACTTTCGAATATTCCATTCTTTTTGGGCCGACTATTCCGAGAGTACCCACCGTTTCACCGAACTTATATTCCTTACTAATAAAGCTGTAATCCTGCAGTTTGGAATATTTGTTTTCGCTACCGATTGAAATATAAACATCGTTATTTTCCGTAGATTTCTCCATTATATGGATGATAATTTCTTTATCTTCCATTAGTTCAATAACACTTTCGAACTTTTCCGGGTTTTCAAATTCCGGCTGTTTTATAATATTTTTTGCACCGGTAACAATTAGATGATCCGATTTACGATCGTCTTTAAAGATTCTATCGACCGAATCGATAAATAACCTGATGATCGGTTTTTGCTTTTCGCTTATGTCTTTAAACCTGTCTTTAAAAGTTTTTCTAATTTCACTAAAACGCAAACCGGCTAATCTTTCGTTAAGCAATCCTTGCACCGATTCAAGCCGTGAATGTCTGATATTACTTTTTATTTCAAGCGTAATCGTTCGTACCAATCCCGATTTTATACTTATTACAACCATAATACGGGATGAAGTTAAGCTGATTATCTGCAGTTTTGTGAGGACAGCAGAATCGAGATCCGGATAAGAAACACAAGCAAGCTGATTTGTAATTGTGCTCAGCAGTTTGGATGTTATTCTTATCAGTTCCTCCGGTTCTTCGGTATCAACCTTCAGGGCTTTACTAATCAGACCTTTTTGTGCAGACCTGATCTTCCTTAATTCCATAAGCGAATCGACGTAATAACGATAACCCTTATCGGTTGGTACCCTGCCTGCTGAAGTATGCGGATGGTTAATAAAACCCGAATCTTCCAGGTCTGCCATAATGTTTCTAACTGTAGCAGGCGAAATTCCCATATCATATTTTTTAGTAATGTTACGGGAACCTACCGGGGAAGCAGTTAAAATAAACTGCTGTACAATAGATTTAAGTATATTTTTTTCTCTTTCGTTCAGGTCTTCTATTTTATCTTGTCTTGACATAGGCAATTAATTTCATATTTAAGTTTATAAATATATTAAATTAGAAGCATAAAAATTATGCCATCAAAAATACCCCCTGATGATAAATTCCTATTAACCGTTTTTATTTTGATGATTTAAACGCAAAATTGTTTCTATTTTCATTTTAATATTAAATATAGGCACTATTTTAATTGGTTTTCGGATTTTACTGTAAACTCATCTCTTTTTAGGAGAGGATAAAGGTGAGTTTATAATAAAAACAAAATCCGAAAGCCAATTTGTAAAAGATATAAAAGACATCTTTGATTAAGATACTAATTAGTAGTAAATTTTGATGAAATTTTGAATTAATTACGTGAACCCCGAAGAGAAAATGAATGAGACATATAAATCTTCCGGCGTCGATATTTCGGCTGGCAGTGATACGGTGGACAGAATAAAAGCCGATGTTAAATCTACTTTTAATAAAAACGTTTTAACCGGTATCGGACATTTCGGTGGTTTGTATCAATTCGATTCTTCCAAATTCAAGAAACCCGTGCTTGTATCAAGTGTTGACGGTGTAGGTACAAAGCTGAAAATAGCAATTGAGATGAATAAGCATGATACCATCGGGCAGGATTTGGTAAACCATTGTGTGAACGATATTGCTTGCTGTGGCGCCGAACCGTTATTCTTCCTCGATTATATGGCTTTCGGAAAACTAACGCCTGAAATTGCTGCCGATATTGTTAAAGGATTTTCAGTTGCGTGTAAGGAAAACGGGTGTGCGCTTATAGGGGGTGAAACTGCTGAAATGCCCGGAATTTATAACAAAAAGGATTATGATCTATCGGGAACTATTGTGGGTGTAGTTGAAAAATCCGGGATTATTGACGGAAAAAATATTAAACGTGGAGATCTTCTAATCGGTTTCCGTTCAAACGGCTTACACACAAACGGGTACTCACTTGCAAGAAAAGTTTTGCTCGAGAAATATAGTTTGGAAGAGCATATAGAAATGTTAAACCGGACTTTAGGTGAGGAGCTTTTAAGGATTCATAAATCTTATTTACCTTTGATTAAAGAATTGAAACGAAATGCAAATGTAAAAGGTCTTGCACACATTACCGGCGGAGGTATTAAGGGCAATACTTCGCGCATTATACCGCCGGGACTGAATCTCAAAATTCATTGGGGCAATTGGGAAATTCCGCCCGTCTTCAAGCTGATCCAGGAAACCGGCAACGTAAGCAATGAAGAAATGCGGAAAGTTTTTAATGTAGGCATCGGGCTTATTGCAGTTGTACGGCGCGAGCAGGAAGAGCTGGTTTTACAAACAGCTCTTTCGGGAAAGGAGCATGCGCTTGTAGTGGGGGAAATAGAATAATTTCTTTTCGATCTCAACTTAATATTTAAAAGATATGTTTGTAGATACACATGCACATTTATTCTATCCGAATTTTAAGGATGATCTCGACCAGGTTATGCAACGTGCTGAAGAAAACGGTGTCGATTATATACTTGTTCCCGCCACTGATTTAGATACCGCAGCGAGAGTAATAGACCTTACCGAAAAGTACGAAATGATTTACGGTGCCGTAGGAATTCATCCGCACGAAACTAAAGGTTGGGATGACTCCTTGCTGCAAAAGATTGAAGAATTTGCAAAGCATGAAAAAATTGTGGCAATCGGTGAAATAGGACTCGATTATTATTACGATTATTCTCCTAAAGAAAACCAGATAGCTGCTTTTAAATCGCAGGTAGAGCTTGCACTAAAACTGGATTTACCTGTCATCGTTCATAACCGGGATAGCGACCAGGATTTGATGGAAATAATAAACAGCTATTGTACGAGCGGATTGAAGGCACAATTTCATTGTTATAGCGGAACGATCGAGGATTTACGCGATCTGATAAGTATGAATTATATGATCTCTTTTACCGGGAATATAACTTTTAAGAATGCCGAAGACCTGAGAAATATTTTAAAAGAAGTTAATATCCATCACCTCTTATTAGAAACCGATTCGCCGTTTCTCACACCCGTACCTTTTCGCGGAAAACGGAATGAACCGGCTTATATAAAATATGTTGCCGAAAAAGTCGCCGAAGTTCATAATTTGAATGTTGAGGATGTTGCTAAGACTACTGCGTTCAATACTTTTCGCATGTTCGGCATCGGCAGCGAACCGGAAACCGCCTTTACTTACAAAATAAAAAACTCGCTTTATATAAATGTAACAAATCGTTGTAATGCTCATTGTGTGTTCTGCCGAAGGAAGAGTGACCCGTTTTTAAAGGGTTATAATCTTAAAATGGAAAGAAGCGAAGAACCGGGTGCCGAAGTTTATATTAAAGAAATAGGTGACCCGGCTGAGTATGATGAAATAGTATTCTGCGGTTATGGCGAACCGACCATCAGATGGAATGTTGTAAAACAAATAGCCGCTTATGTAAAAGAAAAAGGCGGCAGAACAAGATTGAACACAAATGGTCATGGCAACCATATAAATAAACTGGATATTACACCCGAATTCCGTGGCTTGATCGATATTGTTTCAATTAGTTTTAACACCGTTGAACCGAAACAATATGCGGAGTTGATGGGACTTGAAACAAGGATGTTCAACGAGATGATTAATTTTGCCAGAAACGTTAAACAGTATGTTGAGAAAGTTGTAATGACTGTTTTATCGATGGATAAAATAAAGATTGAAAGAGCAAGGAAAGTCGTTGAAGAAAAAATTGGAGCCGAATTCCGGGTAAGGAAATATGTTGAATAACAATTGTAAATCATAAACTCAAGCTCCGATAAAATATTGAATTCGAATAATTGAAACCGTAATTGTAGAAAGCTGTCTCAAAAGTAATAATGATAGAATTCTCATTCCCACTGCCTGCCCCTATTTATCGGGGAAAGCAGGAATCTTTTGTATTTAAGAACATTTACATTTCCGTTTTCATGGAAATAATAAATACTTTTGAGACAACCTCAATTTGATATGCAAAATATTTTAAAAATTAACACATAATCATTAAACCAATGTTTAAAAAGTCAATCCTGTTTATAATAATTCTTTCATTCAATCTTTTCTCACAGTCTGGCGTACATAAACTAAAAAGCGATATACAGAAAATTTTAAATGACAGGCTGTTTGAACATTCACAAATTGCAATTGATATTTATGATCTGACGGAAGGTAAAACACTGTATAAAGAAAATGAAAAACTGCTTCTGCATCCGGCATCCAATATGAAACTGCTCACCTCGGCGGCGGGTTTAATTTTTCTCGGCGGCGATTATACTTTTAAAACATCGCTTTATCACAGCGGGGTAATTTCGGGCGATACTCTTTACGGAAGTATTTTTGTTGAAGGAGGTCTTGACCCCGATTTTACAACAACAGATCTCGATTCGATGATCCGATCGATAAGTCTTTTAGGAATAAAGCATATCACCGAAAATCTTTATGCCGATATTTCGATTAAAGATTCACTCTATTGGGGCAGGGGTTGGATGTGGGATGACGATCCCGATCCTTCGGCGCCGTATTTAAGCGCATTAAATATAAATGATAATTCAATTGAAATCTTTGTTGAAGGAAGTAAAATTGATTCTCCCGCCGCTGTTTCATTAACTCCGCAGACAAACTATGTTAATGTGATTAATAAATCAATAACAGTTCCCCAATACGAAGAAAATAATTTTGAAATTACTAGGGATTGGATAAATAGAACAAACGATATAATTATCGAAGGTGATGTTAGGGCGGGAACTATTATTGATTCCTCCGATTTTACTGAAAAAGTGAATCTGCTTTATCCCGAAAAATATTTTCTGACTTTAATGAGAGAGCATTTAGACAGCATCGGGATAACTGTTGGAGGCGGTATTAAAATTTCAAAATTACCCGGCAATGTTGTATTCTTAAATTTCTACGAAAGAAGGCTAGACAGTGTTTTAGTAAATCTTAACAAAGAGAGTGATAACCTGAGTGCGGAGATGTTGTTGTATGCACTTGCGTTAAACGATTCGGGTGCTCCCGCATCAGCAAAGAACGGAATTGGTGCAATAAATAATTTGATCGATTCCGTCGGGCTGAATCCTGAAGATTATACTTTTGCCGATGGTTCGGGTGTTTCGCGTTACAACCTCGTTTCTGCCGAACTTCTTACGGAATTATTAAAATACATGTATTATGCACGTAAGGATTTGTTCGATATCTATTACAGCTCGTTGCCCGTTGCAGGCATGGACGGCACTTTGGAAAAAAGAATGAATGGAACAAAAGCTGAGAATAATGTTCACGCAAAAACCGGAACAATTGCCGGTGTTAGTGATCTATCGGGATATGTAACTGCAAGGAACAGTCACTTGATCGCTTTTTCAATTTTAATACAAAATTTTTTGGATGAAACGAAAAAAGCCCGTTCGATAGAAGATAAAATTTGTAACCTGTTGACAAATTATAAATGAAAAAGTTTAAAGAATTTATTGTCAAAACAGAGCCATTCACGGTCGATTTAGTCAGTAGCGTTCTATGGGAATATGACATTGCGGGAATTAACGAACAGGAAAACTTGCTCATTGTTTTCGCCGATGAAAATTCCTTAACTAACAAAGCCATCCTCGAATCCGCATTATCAAAATTGGCAGATGAAAAAGTTATCAACTCGTTTACCGTAGATGAAAAAATTATTGAAGATAAAAACCGGAACGAAGAGTGGGAAAAGGGCAGGGAAGTAATTAAAATTTCTAATAAGATCATCATCAAACCGTCCTTTAAAGATTATACCGCCAAAGATGATGAAATTGTAATTACCATCGATCCGAAAATATCTTTTGGTACGGGCGGACATGAAAGCACAAAGTTAATTTTACTCTTACTTGAAAAATATATTAATGGCGGTGAAAAAATTTTAGATGTCGGCTCAGGTACGGGTATTTTGTCAATTGCAGCAATAAAACTTGGAGCTGCATCTTCCGTTGCTGTTGATATCGATGAATGGTGTTATGATAATTGTGTTGAAAACTGTAAACTCAACAGTGTTGATAAACAGGTTGATATAATTAAAGGAAAGATTGACGATGTTTCACAAAATAATTTTGATTTGGTACTTGCCAATATTCAAAAAAATATTCTTCTATATATTGCGCAGGAAATAAGAGTAAAGGTTAAGAAGAACGGCGTTGTAATCCTATCCGGATTGTTACTGCGGGACGAAGATGAAATTGTTAAGCATTATCAATCGCTTGGCTTGAAATTTCTAGAAAAAGAAATAATGAATGAATGGTTGGCAGTTGTTTTATCGAAGTTTTGAACTGATGTAAAACAGGAATTATTGTATGCAAAAATTAGCGTTCATTCGCGAATTAGCGGCTATTATTTGCCACCAATTACACTAATTTTCACGATTTAATTAATACAGTAGTATTGAACTTGTCTGGATTATTCTTCTGATTTTAGTTGTCGCTCGAAAATAACCTTTCCATCAAAAATTGTCATATCAACTTTTACATCCCAAATCTTAACCGGGTCGATTGTTAAAATGTCATCACTAAGCACAACCATATCGGCTAACTTTCCCGGTTCGATGCTGCCTTTAATATTTTCTTCAAAAGCTGCATACGCTGCGTTTAAAGTGTAGCACTTTATTGCATCATCGACGGATATTTTTTGTTCGGGCAGCCAGCCGTCGGGATTCTTTCCGTCAACAGTTCTGCGTGTAACTGCCGCATAAATTCCGTAAAGAGGATTAAGCGGAGCTACAGGCCAGTCCGTACCAAAAGCCACAACAACGTTATTATCTAGAAACGATTTGTACATGTGCGTCCGTTTTTCTCTTTCCGCACCGATCCTGTTTCTTACCCAAACGCCGTCATCGATCGCGTGGTACGGCTGCACGGAAGCAATCACGCCAATATCTGCAAACCGTTTTACATCACCGGGAATTAAATGCTGTGCGTGTTCAATCCGGAATCTTCTATCCCAGGCAGGATTCTTTTGCCCTATCTCTTCATACAGATTGAGGATGTAATTATTTGCCCTGTTACCGATTGCGTGCACACAAATTTGCAGTTTGTTCCTGTCTGCATCGAATGCCCATTTTTTTAATTCGCCGTTTATTATAATGTCATTCGGAAGACCATGAGTTGTGTCGTTCTCGTAAGGTTTGAAGAACCAGGCAGTTTTCGAACCGAGCGATCCGTCTGCATAACCCTTTAATGCACCTCTTCTAATATACTCATCACCGGTTCCGGCATTAACACCTGCATAAACCAAATCTTCATATTTATCGATTGACCAGATTGAATAAATTCTGCAAGTAAGTTGCCCATCCCCCTTTATTTTTTTATAAGCTTTTAGTTCGCCCGGCTGGGTCATATCATGTACGCTCGTTATTCCCAGTATTCGTGCTTCTTCAAGGGCTTTCAAAGCAGCTTCATCATTTTCTTCCAATGTTTTTGTCGGAATTATTCTGAAGATTAAATTCATCGCATTATCCTTTAATATACCGGTTGGTTCACCTGTAATCGGGTCTTTAACTATCATCCCGCCTTCAGGAACCGGAGTATCTTTTGTAATACCTGCAAGTTCCAATGCTTTTGAATTTGCTAATCCTTCATGACCGTCAATTCTGCTTACAAAAACAGGTGTGTTCGGCGTTATACTGTCGATTAATTCTTTTGTTGGAAGTTCTTTCACTTTCCATGACTCATGATCCCATCTTCCACCGGTTACCCATCTGCCTTCTCTACCCTCCACATATTTTTTCAATATCTGAACGAATTCTTCTTTAGATTTTGCAGGTCTTAAGTTTATACCCAGCAAATAATATCCGCCTGATGTAAAATGAAGATGACTATCGATAAACCCCGGAAGCATCAGTTTACCGTTAAGGTCGATCACTGTAGTGTTATCATCGGTTAATTTTTTCACATCGTCATTCGAACCGACAAAAGCAATTTTATTACCGTCAACCAACACTGCTTCGGCGTAAGGTTGTTCTTCATTCACGGTGTAGACCTTACCATTTACAAAAGCTGTTTTCATTTGCTGTGCACCTGCCGTTTGAATTAAAAGAATAATAAAAAAAGTTAGTATAAAATATTTCATTACTCCGCTCACTTTAGAATACTTAAAAAATAAATGTAAATATACGAGGATTTATCAAATTAATGATTGGATGATTGAACTTTCTCAAATGACTATTAACCAATAACCTTTCCCGACGACATCGAAGCGAAATGATAAAAGCCCCCCTTCGTTTTCCGTTTCACATCTCACGTTTCACGTTTGACATAACACCCCTAACTGAGTTAGAATAATATCCTTTTTTTCTGTTACAAACATTTCAATCCTAATGGAGTTAACCATCTCTTCATCTCCAAATGATAAATGACTATTGATTTCTCTCTCCTGTCTCCTCACGTTTCACATTTGACATTTCCTGCCTAAAGAATTAAGTTACGTTTATTACGATAACACACTTCGCAGTTACAATATTATTTCTGCGGGTGATGAGGCATACTCAAATGAACAGGTGCAAAGCGGAAAAAAGATGAGAGTTGCAATGATTAAAGCACAAATTATCCCTTCACTTATTTTTACAGTTTTTATTTTACAATTAATAAGTTGTACTGATGCAGATAAAATTGTTTCTGTTAACATGCCGCTAGAGTTTGTCCCGGGTCAGGTTGTAGTTGGATTTGAAGATTCCGTTTCATTGCATTCTGCAGATGAATTTATTTATAATTTAGGATTTACCTCAGATACGATGTATTTCGATAGCTCTTTTTCAGTATGGGTACGTGTTGATAGCGGAAAGGCGATCGATTATGAAAATATTATTTTACAAATTACAGGTGTATGTGCTGCATTTGAACGTACATACCCGTATGATGATATTGATTCTACAAAATCTTATTTACTTGTTTGTTTTGATGGAACTGTAGATACTGTATTTGCAAAAGATCGAATTGAGTCTGTTCCCAATTTGATCGTCAGCCGTGTTCTAATGCATTCGAAAATGTCTTTAATAAATGTTCCTGTTGGAAGAGAAATATTTTGGCGGGATTCTCTTAGAACATTATCAATTATTAAATGGGCAGAGTTGAATTATATAGCACACATAAATTAAAGCTGTATAAAATTTAATTAACTCAACAATATATTTAATCACTCAAAGTAAGGAGAATCGTTATGGAAAGGGAAGTGAGAAGCGTTATTCAGTCTATTATTTGTACACTTTTCATATCTGTGCTGTTTTCGGCAATTTTTGTGGGGAGTTCCCTGGGGCAGGGGATCGCTAATTTTACCGATCAAAATATTTTCAAAAATATAAACGGAACATTTAATGAAGCACCGCAATGGCGGCAATTATACGAAAACAAAAATATTAACCAAACCGCAGCATTAGATAGTAATATAACTCTCATAGGCAGATGGGCTAACGGACCTTGCATGGCTGTTGGTGTTGTAGGAAACACAGCTTACTTTGGAAACGGCGGTTATCTTGAAATAGTTGATTTTGAGAATCCCGCTAACCCACAAGAAATAAGCAAAGTTCTTTTACCATCACTTGTTAACGGTATAGCAGTTAGCGGTAATTATGTTTATGTGGCGAATTACTTTGATGGTTTGCGTATCATAGATGTAAGCAATCCGGCAGCAGCAGCCGAAGTTGGTTTTCTTGATATGGGAAGTTATGCAGAGGGTGTTTATGTCGACGGCAATTATGCTTATGTGGCAAATGGAAGTAATGGTTTACGCATTATAGATGTGAGCAACCCGGCAGCACCGACCCAAGTTGGTTTTATTAATACGGGGAGTTATGCAAAGAGTGTTTATGTTGTCGGCAATTACGCTTATGTAGCGGATGGGTACGATGGTTTACGCATAATAGATGTGAGCAATCCTGCAGCGCCGACCGAAACCGGTTTTTTTGATACGGAAAGTTTTGCAAGGGGTGTTCATGTCATCGGCAATTACGCTTATCTGGCAGACGGCGCTGATGGCTTGCGCATAATAGATGTGAGCGATCCGGCAGTGCCAACTGAAGCCGGTTTTTTTGATGCGATATATTATGCAAGCGGTATTTACGTTATCGGTAAATATGCTTATGTAACGACTTGGATTGATGGTTTAAGCATAATAGATGTGAGCGATCCGGCAGCACCGACTGAAGCCGGTTTTTTGGAGATGGGAACTTATACAAGAAATGTTTACGTCATCGGGGATTACGCTTATGTGGCGAATGATTTTAATGGCGTACGCGTTATAGACGTGAGCAATCCGGCGGCGATGACCGAAGCCGGCTTTTTTGAAACGGAGAGTATTACAGATGATATTTACGTAGTCGGCAATTACGCTTATGTAGCGAATTGGTATGATGGTTTACGCATAATAGATGTGAGCGATCCGGCAGCACCGACTGAAGTAGGTTTTTTTGAAATGGAAAGTTCTGCAAGGGATGTTTACATCGTCGGTAATTACGCTTATGTGGCAAATGGCGTTGCTGGTTTACGTATCATAGATGTGAGCGATCCTACAGCACCGACCGAAGTTGGTCTTTTTAATACGGAGAATGTTGCACAAGGTGTCTATGTCAGCGGTAAATACGCTTATGTGGCGGATGGTAATGATGGCTTACGTATCATAGATGTGAGCGATCCTACAGCGCCGACCGAAGTCGGGGTTTTTAATACGGGAAGTGTTGCATTAAATGTTGAAGTTGTCGGCAATTACGCTTATGTGGCGGATTGGGATGATGGTTTACGTATAATAGATGTGAGCGATCCTACAGCACCAACCGAAGTCGGGTTTTTTGATACGGAAAGTTATGCATTGGGTGTTTTCATCGACGGCAATTACGCTTATGTAGCGGATAAAAGTGATGGTTTACGCATAATAGATGTAAGTGATCCGACGGCGCCGACCGAAATTGGTTTTTTTAATACGGATAACTCTGCAGCGAATGTTTATGTCAGCGGTAAATACGCTTATGTGGCTAATGCGCATGGAGGTTTACGCATAATAGAAGTTAGCAACCCGGCAGCACCAGCCGAAGTTGGTTTGTTTGATACAGGGAGTTCTGCAGTGGGTGTTTACATTAGCGATAATTACATTTATGTGGCGGATTACTATGACGGATTGTATATTTTTCAGAATGATTTAATTACCAGCGTTAATGGTGATAAGGAAAATATACCGGGAGTATTTATTTTAGA
>BDSV01000172.1 GCA_002898075.1 bacterium BMS3Abin03 | reverse complement strand
GAATTCGGCAAGTTGGCTGTGTTTGCAGGAGTTCAGGAATTTCCCGTTAGAGTTAAATGCGCTTCACTTGCCTGGCATACGATGGAAACTGCCCTGCACCAAAAAGATGAAACAGTTTCGACAGAATGATTTTTCCATTCCGAACTTGTTTCGGAATCTTTAATGGACAGATAATATGAAAGTTAGGAGATGTCTAAAAAGTAAAATTCTTTGTGATTCTTGGAGTCTTGGTGTCTTCGTGGCAAATTAAAACTTTTGTTAGTGAATAAAATCAAAACAATTGCCACCAAGTCTCAAAGTCACAAAGATACACGAAGAACCTTTTAGACAATGTCTACGTGACAACATAAATATCAGCTTAACCGTTTCAACGGTTTATAAAAATTAAGAAGTAGGTATGAGCGAATTAAACAAACAAGAGTTGGAAGAAAAAATAATCCAGGTATTGCGAAACTGTTACGATCCTGAAATACCGGTTGATATTTTCGAGCTGGGATTGATATACGAAATAATCATAGACGATGAAGCCAACGTTGTAATAAAAATGACGCTTACTTCGCCTGCATGCCCGGTTGCAGGTTCATTGCCGGGTGAAGTGGAGATGAAAGTAAGGCAAATACCTGAAGTAAATGACGTGAGAATTGAGCTTGTCTGGTCGCCGCCGTGGGACCAGGATATGATGAGCGATGCGGCAAAAGTAAAATTAGGAATGTATTAAATCGTTGGGGAACTGTAATTGTTATGTATAATCTTAAAAAGGAAAAAGCATGTTTAATATAGTATCAAGTACCCCGAAGTATGATCCGAAAGCAGTTCAGCCGATGCGGGACGAACTAATAGCTGTTGGTTTTACTGAACTACTCACTCCGGATGATGTTGAAAAAGCAATTAAAAACGAAAGCGATGAAACCGTGCTTGTAATGATAAATTCCGTTTGCGGATGTGCAGCAGGAAGCGCACGACCGGGTATTTCGCTTGCATTACAAAATGAGATTATTCCGGATAAACTTTTTACCGGGTTTGCCGGAATGGAAAAAGATGCGGTGGACCGGATAAGACAATATATTGAAGGTTATCCGCCATCTTCACCGGGTATTGCTTTGTTTAAAAACGGTGAGCTTATAAGCTTCGGGCCGCGGCATCAAATTGAAGGAAAGTCGCCCGGACAGATTGCAGAAGTATGGCGCGAAGTTTTTAATACTCAGTGTTCACGTAAGGGTCCCTCTGTACCGAAGGAACATTTTGAAAAAATAGTTTATGCAAAAACCTGCGGATCGAAAATACCGCTTTACAAGGAGTAGTTGTGATTCACAGTCAATGCTGAACTCGTTTCAGCATCTTTAAATAAAATCGAGAACTTTATAACGACTTTTTGAAGCAGAAGACAAAAGTGAAAGACCCTGAAACGAGTTCAGGGCTTGAGTTTATGCTGAATTTATTTCAGCATCTTTAAATAACAATCGAGAACTTTGCAACAAGTTTTTGGAGTTTAAGACAAAAGCGAAGGACCCTGAAACAAGTTCAGGGTTTTTGACTTGGTAAAAAAATTATGAAATTCAGCGCTCAAGAAGAATACGGCATAAGACTTTTGCTTCAAATTGCAAAAAGCAAATCATCAAATGGTTTAACCATTCCGGAGATTAGCGAGCTTGAAGGTATATCTACGGCAAATGCCGGAAAGATTTTAAGAAAATTGCGGCTTGCCGGATTTATTGAAAGCGCAAGAGGACAAACAGGCGGCTACAAGCTTAAAAAGCCCGCAGACGAAATATTAGTAAGCGATGTTCTAACTGCATTGGGTGGAAAATTGTATGAATCCGGTTTTTGTGATTTGCACGCAGGAATAGAAAACATCTGCACTAACTCGATTGATTGCAGCATCCGCTCTCTATGGAAGACTGTTCAAACTATGCTTGATGGTCTTTTAAGTAAAATTACTTTAGATGACTTATTAGGCA
The DNA here is from genome assembly GCA_002898075.1 of bacterium BMS3Abin03. Classification (GTDB taxonomy): domain Bacteria; phylum Bacteroidota; class Ignavibacteria; order Ignavibacteriales; family Ignavibacteriaceae; genus BMS3ABIN03. The sequence continues at coordinate 14,609 of BDSV01000172.1, read as the reverse complement.
AAGAAGAAGACGTCGAAGCACTCGCCAATGCATTTGCTGTAGAACTGGAAGCTAAGTTTAATAAGAATTAATACTATTCATTCCATAATTTTTTAGCACTTAAATCTTTTTTTTGTAAATATAATTAATGAAGAACCAGCATAATTGATTTAATTTTTAATTAACCTAATTGACCTAAAAAATAATCAATGTAACAAATAAAAAAATGGGATTTAAAAGAAAGAACAGCAATATTTGAAGAAAATGTAATTTTGTTTTGCAAAAAAGTACCAAGGAATCCACTTATAAAACAACTTGTAAAAGCGTAGAAGTAACAAAGAAAAAGTAGCCTCACAAATTATAAATTGGGGCTTGTACTTTGGAATTTATTTAGGTTAATTAGATCAATCCCGACTAAGGTCTATGTTGCGCAAGTCTGAATTGTCATTCTGAATGGAGCGTAGCGAAATGAAGAATCTTATCCTTATTAAAATTGAGACACTTCTTCCGATAAATCGGAATCAGTGTGACAAAAATTAGTTCTGCGACAGTCTCTATGGTCGGGATTAAAAATTACACAACATTAATATTGTTAAAAAATCAACAGGATTAATAAGTTACTTAATTTTTAATTTTCGCTTGTCACGATATGAATTATTCTTCTTTTTCTTCTTCCTTCAAATACCCGTATTCTTTCAATGAATCAAACGATCTGTAAATAGTTATCTCAACTGTATTCGTAAAATAGAAACCCTTTGATTTAACTTTAACCCCGTTAATTTCTTTATCCAATCTTACGTGGGCATATAATCTGTCATCAGCAACCAAGTCACCCTCAATCTTCGATTTCTTTTCAGGTATGTTAGATAATGCCCAGTATATTCCTTTCTTGGCATTCTGGTAAGCATAATCAATATCAGATTCTATTTTTTCCTGCGATAAACAAAATCCGGTGAGCCAAAATATACAAATGAGAAAAAGCGGGATTTTCATAATACCTCCAATTTTTTATCGTTTTATATTATTAAGAATAAATCAAAAAAGCAATTAAAATTAAATATACAAAAGCGGACGGATTGACACTTCGGTTTTTATCAAATGCAAGATCGTGTAGAAATAGAACTCAACAAGGAAAGGGAGTCTTTGCTTCTTTAATAATTTTATATGTTATAGCAGAAAGTGGTGCTTATTTATGGCTTATCGGATTGATAAAAAAAGTGAAATTAAAAAGTGGGAAAACTTCCTTCGGGAATTTGCTTTTACCGATTTACGAACGGAAGCTCATCTGCAAACTCAAGAAGAAAATTTTCTGATGTAAAGAAAATACTGCTTCTCAAATAGTTTGAGAATTGGCAATTATCAAAAGGGAATATGGGAATATCGTGTTCCCTTTTTAATTTTTTGTTAAGACAGAATAAACGTCTATGCAGGCTGAATAAAAATTTATTTATGCGTTCAAATTTTTTAACCAATCTCCGGCTCGCAATATATTAATTTTTTTAATAGTTTCTTCTCGCGGGAGATTATGAACTAACTGAATAAAATTAGCGTCATTAAAACGAGAAGAAAAATATTTTATGGAATTGGAAAGTTTTCTATCAGACAGTTTAACTTCAATAAAAGTTTCCGGTTTATTATCAGAGATTATTACAAAATCTATTTCCTTATTATCTTTTGTTTTTAAATAATTTAATGAAACGTTTTCACCACGGGCATCATAACGAAACTGGACATCTTTTAGCAGCGATACGGCTACTGTATTCTCGAGCTTAATTCCCTCATTTCCTTTAACAAAAGAAGTATCGTAAAAGTAAACTTTGGGTTCTTTTAATATTGCTCTCGCTATATTTCTGTGATAAGGACGAACCAGAAAAATAATATAAAGACCTTCTAAGATTGAAACATATTTTTTAATGGTGTTGGGAGACAACTGCAAATCCTCTGCAATGGCTTTATAAGAAAGCGGTGAACCAACTTTAGTTCTTAAAAGTTCCAATAATAATCGCATAGACCTGATCTCTTGGATTCGCCCGAAATCCATTATATCTTCTCTTATCAAATCAGTGTAATATTGATTTTTCCATCTCGAGGAAAATTGATGAGCTTTATCAACGGAATTATTTAAGCTGAATAAAAACGGTTCGGGAAATCCGCCGAATTCATTTAATTTTTCTAATATCTCATAAGGTTGGAAATCATTTCCCATCTCTTTTATCGAAATCGGGTTCAAACGCAAGTGTAAATATCTTCCGGCTAACGATTCTCCGCTTTGCCTATATGTTTCCAATCTCGCGCTTCCGGTTACCAAAATATGTTGATTTTTAGGACGAGAATCGTAAACCCCTTTCAAAAAAAGCTTCCAATCCTTTTTCTTATGTGTTTCGTCAAATATCAATAAATCTGCATTGTAACGCCAGCTTAAATTATTTATTATTCTTCTATCTTCAATATTATCATAATTCAAATACTGAGGATTCGAAAAATTCTCGGCTATCTGTTTGGCAAGATACGTTTTACCCACTTGCCGCGGACCGGTAATAAATACCATTTTGTTTTCCAAATCAGACAATATTTGTGAATGTAGGTATCGTTTCATTGAATTTATGGTTTTAATTTACGTAAATATATCACGATATTGCATAATAGTCAAGACTTTTTTGCAATAGCGTGCTAAAAAGTCGAATTTATAGAATTGTAGTTGTGGCGAACGGAAAATGGAAAAACTGAGTTAATATATCTTCATTTGATGTCAAATTAAAAAAATCAGTTATAAAGAAAGAAAATTTCCAAAGGGAAGAAAAAATTTTCATAGTTTATTCTGTTGGAAACTAAACTTGACAAAATAGTTTCCATTTATTATATTGGAAACTGTAAATACTAAATTAGTTTCTAACGAGTATAAATATTAAATGAATAATCTTAAAACAGAAGAACGCGAAAGGATTTTTAACTGCGTGAAATCCTTATTTCTTAAAGAAGGGTTTTACAAAATTTCGATGGATACCCTTGCGGCAGAATTAAAGATAAGCAAGAAAACCATTTACAAGTATTTCCCATCCAAAGAAGCTATCGTTAATGAAATAGTAAAAACTATTCAGAAAGAAATGAGCATACGGCTTGATGAAATTTTACAATCGAAGAAAAATGCAGTTATAAAACTAATACATATTAACAAACTTATCGGTTCACTTTTGTTCGAGCTGAACGATACATGGATTAACGATCTTCGCATTCATTTACCGAAGTTATGGCAGGGTATCGACGAATTCAGAACTCAAAGATTATTCGGCGGTATTAATATAATTGTTAAACAGGGACAAAAGCAGCAGTTGATAAAAAACCTGCCTCCGGAAATGATTGTGATAGTTTTTGTTTCGGCTTTGCGGGGAGTTATAAATAACGAGTTTCTTCTAAACAGTAATTTTTCATATAAAGATGCTATACAAACTACTCTTCAAATACTTTTTTCGGGAATACTTACACCCAAAGGATTAAAAGTTTTTCAAAAATCATTTAAAAAGGTTTAAGATGAAAGCAAAAACATTATTTGCCTTTGCATTAACGGGACTTGTAATATTCGGCTGCGGAAACGGCGCCGATGAAAATACAATAGAAGCACAGGGAAACATTGAAGCAACAAACATTATTGTCAGCTCGAGGGTTAACGGCGAAGTGCTTAAAATAATTAAAGACGAAGGTGAAAAAATTAATGCGGGTGATACGGTTTTAATAATCGATCCTGAAGTTTACAAGCTCCGTTTAGCAGAAGCAACTGCCGGAATGGAACAGGCGAAAGCCCAATATGAATTAGTAAAAGAAGGTGCGCGAAAAGAAGACATAAAGCAAAGCGAAGATGCTTTGAAACAGGCACAAATAAATCTCGACCTAACAAAGAAAAATAAAGAGCGGATGACCAATCTTTACAATTCAAAATCAATCACGCAAAAAAAATACGACGAGTCTGTTGCAGCGTATGAAATAGCATTGGCAAAATTTAATACGGCAGAGCAGCATTACAGAAAGCTGAAGAATTTTGCACGACCCGAAGAGCTGAAACAAGTCGAAGCCAATCTTAATCGTGCAATTGCAAACGTAGAATTGATCAAAAAGAATTTGAGCGATTGTTATGTTACTTCTCCCTCGAACGGGTTTATCGTAAAGAAGTTTATCGAAAAAGGCGAAACTGCCGGGGTAATGTCGTCGCTGTTCCAGGTAGCAGATCTGGAAAAGGTTGAACTGTTTATTTACATCCCCGAGACAAAATTAGGCAAAGTTAAACTCGGAGATATTGCCGAAATAACGATGGATACTTATCCCGGTAAAATTTACGAAGGCAGAATATCGTTCATTTCACCCGAAGCGGAGTTTACCCCGAAGAATATTCAAACGAAAGAGGAAAGAACCAAGCTTGTGTATAAAGTAAAAATAAAAGTCGATAATCCTAAGTTTGAATTGAAGGATGGAATGCCTGCGGATGTTTTAATAAAAGCCCCCGCTAACTCTCCCAAAGGGGGATGATAAAATGAAGAATGTATTCAACCTGCAATTTTGCAATCTCGAAATCTTGTAATTATAAAATGAGTATAGTAATAAAAATAGAAAACCTGCACAAAAGCTACGGTGATATAAAAGCCGTAAATGGAATAAGTATGCAGGTAAATAATGGTGAAATGTTCGGGCTTGTTGGACCCGACGGTGCGGGAAAAACAACTACGATGAGAATGCTTTGCGGATTACTTTCGCCAGACGAGGGAACCGCTTCTTTATTCGGAAAAGATATTGCGAAAAACAGGAAAGAGACCCAGAATAAAATAGGTTACCTATCGCAGAGGTTCAGTCTTTACGGCGATTTATCTGTCGATGAGAATATCGAGTTCTTCGCCGATATTCACAATGTAACTAACTTTGAAACCCGGCGCGACGAGCTGCTGAGATTCACCCGTTTAACTCCTTTTAGAGAGCGGCTGGCTGATAAGCTTTCCGGCGGAATGAAACAGAAGCTTGCTCTTGCATGCAGTCTGATACATAAACCCGAAATTCTTTTTCTCGATGAGCCGACAACGGGAGTCGATCCTGTTTCGCGAAGGGATTTCTGGAAGATACTTTCGGATTTACAGAAGGAGGGAGTAACAATTATTATGACAACTCCCTACCTAGACGAAGCAGAAAGATGCAACAGAATTGCTCTTATAAACAAAGGTAAAATTATAAGTCTAGATACTCCGCAGAATATCAAAGCTTCAATCAATAAAGAGGTGGTTGAAATAATTTGCGATGATATTAAAAACGCATATAACACTTTGAAAGACAATCCCGAATTCGATATGCAGATTTACGGTAACAGGATAAATGTTGGAGTGGAAAATTATTCAAATGATTTTCCGCAAATTGAATCGATACTAATCAAATCCGGAGTGAAAATTCTAAGCCACAGAGTCGTTACTCCTTCTTTGGAGTTCGTATTTATCGATCTAATTAAAAAAGCAAGTTAATTAAAGACTAGAGTTAGAAATGAAAAAAGTAATAATTATAAGTTTGATCTTAACCGTAAGCTTGTTCGCACAGGAGAAAAAACTTTCGCTGGAAGAAAGTTTAAATACCGGTTTAAAGAACAGCAAAGAGATAAAAATATCGGAGTCGAAAGTAACCGGTTCCAAAGCTAAGATAACCGAAGTCGGCTCACAGATGTTTCCGAAGCTGACGTTCGGCGCCGGCTACACAAACCTGAACATTACCGAACCGGATGATATTGGATTAAATCCTGTAAATCCTACAACTATTAAAAATCCGTTTTATTCTTATGGATTAAATCTTTCAATACAACAGCCGATATTCACCGGATTTCAGCTATCATCTTTAAAGGGAGCTGCAGAGTATAACAGCGAGGCGGTGAAAACCGAGCTTCAAAAAGCAATGAACCAAAAAGCTTACGATATTCATCAAGCTTACTGGAATTATTATAAAACACTGAATACAATAAAATTGATTGAAGATAATCTGAACCTGCTTAAGCAAAAACTGCATGACACGGAACAATTTTTTGAAAACGGATTAGTAACAAAAAACGATGTGCTGAAATTGAAAGTGCAGGTTGCAAATATGAAATTAAAATTAATCGATACGAAGAATAACCTTGATGTTGCAAAAGCTTTATTTAACAAAACAATCGGTTTGCCGCTTAATGCAGAAACAGAAATTGCAACAAATGTTGCAATAGATACCATTTCACATTACAGCTACGATGATCTTCTTACCGAAGCATTAAACAACCGGGATGAAATAAGATCGCTTAATTACAGAATCGAAGCGGGAAAAGAAAACATAACCGCCGCAAACTCAGGTTGGTGGCCACAGCTTTATGCCGTCGGCAGTTATTACTATTACAATGTAAATGCTGAAACTTTTAACATGAACAGTAAGGACCTTCAGTTATGGTATTTAGGTGTTTCATTAAGCTGGGATTTATGGGATTGGGGTCATACTTCATCAAAAGCTACGCAGGCGGAACAGGAAGTTTTGCAGGCACGGGAACAGGTTAAGCTTCTTAAAGAGCAGATAGAGCTTGATGTTTACAATAGTTATCTCCGTTTGTTAAGCGAAAAGGAAAAAATAAATATCAGCCGGTTAGCCGTTCAATCTGCCGAAGAAAATTACAGAATAACAGAAGAAAAGTATAACAATCAGCTTGCTACCAGCACAGATTTGATAAATGCACAAACCGAACTGCTCGATGCCAAAACAAAATACGCAGTCTCCATCGCTGATTATGAATTAGCAATTGTGAAGCTGAAAATGGCTGCGGGGAGGAGAATTTATTGAGGAGAAGTAAGGAGTAAGAAGTCAGAAGTAAGAATTTGAGATAAGAAATAATCCTAATAACAAATAATTATTTATAACAAACAATTGAAAGGAATTGATCATGGCTGCATCAAAAAGTTTTACTCAGTTAATAGTCTGGCAGAAAGCTCATCAATTTGTTTTGGCTGTTTATAAGCTCACAAAAAATTTTCCTAAAGAAGAGGTGTTCGGGTTGACATCTCAATTTAGAAGGGCTGCTGTTTCTATTCCGGCTAATATTGCAGAGGGATACAAAAAGAAAGGTAAAATGGATAAGGCGAGATTTTTTAATATTGCCGAAGGATCATTAGAAGAATGTAAATACTATTTAATCCTTACTAAAGATCTTGGTTATGCCGAAGTTAAGAATGAGTCTGATTTATCAGAAGAAGTTAGCAAATTATTGAATGCATACTTTAAAAAAATTCTGTCTTCTGACTTCTGTCTTCTAAAGAACAAATGAACAGCATTACAGTAAATAATCTAACAAAAAAATTCGGCAGCTTCACTTCCGTCGATGCAATCTCTTTTACAGTAAAGAAAGGTGAAGTGTTTGGATTTTTGGGTGCTAACGGCGCCGGTAAAACAACAACTATAAGAATGCTCTGCGGTATTCTGGAACCGACTTCCGGCGATGCAGCAGTTGGCGGTTTTAGTGTAATGAATGAACCGAACAAAGTAAAAACAAGAATCGGTTATATGTCGCAGCGCTTTTCTTTATATAACGATTTAACCGTAGGGGAGAATATTAATTTTTTCGGTGGTGTTTATGGTTTAAACGGTAAAGAACTCGAAAAAAGGAAAAAATGGGTTTTGTCTATTGCCAATTTGGAAGGAAAAGAAAATTTGTTAACAGGATCATTACCCGGCGGTATAAAACAGCGGCTTGCATTGGGTACGGCAGTCATTCACAAGCCGGAAATAGTTTTTCTCGATGAACCGACGAGCGGTGTTGACCCGATTTCAAGAAGAAATTTCTGGGATTTAATAAACAATCTTGCCTCCGAAGGAACAACAGTTTTTGTTACTACACACTATCTTGAAGAAGCAGAATTTTGCAATGATATTATTTTAATTGATGCAGGAAAAATTATTGCGCAGGGAAATCCGGAAGAGTTGAAAACAAATTACATTAAACATAAAATACTTGAAATTGAATGTGACAAACCTGTTGAAGCCCTTGAAATTATTAAAGACCTCAGTTTTGTTGAAGACGTTTCAATCTTCGGAAATAATATTCATGCGAATGTTGCAGATGCAGAACCGATAAAAATCAATTTGAAAAATATGCTTGAAGAAAATTTTATAACTGTTATACGAATCGACGAGATATCTCCAACACTCGAAGACGTTTTTATTTATTTGCTTGAAAGCCCCACCCAACCCTCCCCGAAGGGGAGAGCTATTGTAGAAAATCAATCATCTACATTGGAAAACGGAGACATAGAATGAAATCATATTTAAAAAAAGCACTCCCCACCCGGATGAGATGGAGGGGGCTTTTAAGAACATTTGCAATAGCTAAGAAAGAAATCAGACAACTGAAACGCGATGTGCGCCTGATGTTTGTAATATTTTTCTTCCCCGTATTCCTGCTTATAATTTTTGGTTATGCGGTAAACTTCGATGTTAAGCATGTTCAAATTGCAGTTTACGATCAGGATAAATCTGAATTGAGCCGGGATTTTATACGCTCTTTAATTCACTCGGAATATTTTAATCTTAAATATTATCTGGTGAGCGAACAGAATATCAACCGGTACCTCGACGAAAAAATCGTGCAATTGGTTATCGTTATCCCCCGTGATTTTTCAAAAGATATAAACTCGAAAAGAAATGTTAATATTCAATTTTTAATAGATGGTGTTGACGGAAACACGGCAACTATTATTCAAAACTATGTAAGCGGCGCAACCCTTAACTACAGCCGGAAAATAAGCGCTGAAATCCTGTCTTTAGCCGGAAGAGAAAGTTACCAGCCGATAGCTCTTGAAACAAGATTTTGGTTTAATCCCGATCTGCAAACTACACGATTTCTAATTCCCGGACTTATCGCAATGATATTAATCGTAACGGCAGTTGTAACGGTATCGTTATCGCTTGTAAAAGAAAAAGAGAGCGGCACTATGGAGCAGTTGAATATTTCTCCCCTCTCATCTTTAGAAATTTTGCTGGGTAAAACTTTTCCGTTTGTAATTCTATCTTTAATTAATGCAGCTTTTATTCTTGCCGCCGGTTATATTTTGTTCGGTGTTGAAGTTAAAGGAAGCATGCTTCTGCTTTTTATTACCACGCTGATATTTCTTCTTTCTTCCACAAGCATAGGAATTTTTGTATCGGTTGTATCGGATACACAGCAGGTTGCATTTACGCTGGCAACGTTCATATCGCTTTTGCCTTCGGTTATTCTTTCGGGATTCATCTTCCCGATCGACAGTATGCCGCCTGTTATTCAAATAATTACAAACATCACTCCCGCAAAATTTTTCATTGTAATACTGCGTGCAATAATGCTGCGCGGTGTCGGCATAGAAGTATTCTGGCAGCAGATAGCTTACCTGCTGCTCTTTGCAACAGTTGTAATGGGGCTTGCAACTATAATCAGTAAAAAGAAAACCGAGGCGGTATGAATTCGATAATATATTTTATAAAGAAAGAATTTCTTCAATTCAAACGCGATCCCAGAATGTTCGGGATGATACTTGTTGCTCCTGTAATTCAGCTTATATTTTTGGGGTTGGCTGCTAATCTCGATGTTGACAATGTTAAAACCGTTATTTACGATACGGATAAGAGTTCTACGAGCAGGGATTTTATCGAACGGTTCACAAGCTCGGGTTACTTTACTGTAGTAGATTATGCAGATAATTACGATGAGGTAACCGAAGCGATAGAAAGCGCAGATGCAATACTTGCGCTCGTTATTCCTTCTGATTTTGAAGAAAAGATCAACCGGCGCGAAACAGCGAGAGTGCAGGCAATATTCGACGGATCCGACGGTAACTCCGCATCTGTTTCGGCGGGGTATGTACAGGCAATTACGGCTGAGTATTCAAAAAATATTCTGCTTGATTTTTTACATAGAAGCGGTTCTGTATTTACCTCGCAGCCAAATTTTAATGCGCAGATAAGAGTCTGGTACAATCCCACACTTAAAACAAGAAACTTTATGGTTCCGGGAATTGTTGGTCTGCTTGTTACGCTTATCACTTTAATCTTAACTTCGCTTGCCATTGTTAAAGAAAGAGAGATAGGCACAATGGAGCAATTAATTGTCACTCCGCTTAAACCGTACCAGATGATTATCGGCAAGCTTGTACCGTTTATGATTTTAGGATTCATCGCCGTTACCATAGTCCTTGCTGCAATGACATGGATATTTGATATCCCGGTAAAAGGAAGTGTTGCATTTCTCTTCTTTGCATCTTTCCTTTATGTTCTTTCTACGCTGGGTTTAGGATTGTTCGTTTCAACAATTTCCAAAACTCAGGCACAGGCAATGATGGTTGCAATCTTTGCCGTTATGCTGCCGATGATCTACTTATCCGGTTTTGCTTTCCCGATTGAAAACATGCCGAAGGTAATTCAGTATATCAGTTATATAATTCCACTAAGATATTTTATTACCATTATAAGGGGTGTGATATTAAAAGGAACCGGCTTTGCTGAGCTGTGGGGAAATGTACTCGTATTATTTTTAATGGGAGTGGCAATCCTTACAATGAGTTCGTTGCAATTCAGAAAGCGATTGGAGTGACTTAGAATATGAGCAGCGTGAATGCTAAAAGTGAGTTTGAAGATTTAATCCAGGATGAAATTTTAAAAAGCGAGAAATTCAGGGGATTGCTGCTATCCGGAATAATAGTGGTAATGTTATTAGCTATTGCTATTAATTCATATTATTTAAAAGTTTTTAAGAGCGATCTTATTAAACCATTTCAATGGTTCATCCTAATTTTACTATTATTATTAATAAGATCTATCCTGGTAAGAAAATTCCAGGTAATATGGTTCAAAAAAAACAGGCGAAGATATTTAAGTTTTCTATATGGAAATATTTTTTTCGAAACAAGTATCCCATCTGTGGTTATAATTGTATTCGCCTCCCAATACAATCCTGCAACGGCATTAATTAGCCCTATTGTGTTCTTCTATTTTATATTCATAATACTCTCTATCTTCGATCTGGATTTTAAATTGAGCATATTTGCAGGATTTGTTGCATCAACAGAATACCTTATCCTATCACTTTTTTATTACGACCAACACACATTTAGCGGTGATCTGTCTATTCTCAATATGATGCCTGTTTACATTGCAAAATCTCTGTTTTTATTAATGGCAGGCGTGGTTGCAGGATTCATTTCTTTAAAGATAAGGAGAAACATCTTTTCATCTTTTTGTTCAATTCGGGAAAGAAACAATCTCGAAAAGGTTTTTGGGCAACAGGTTTCAAAAGAGGTTGTAGATGAGTTTATTAAAAACAACTTAAAAATTACAAGCCGCACACGGGAAGCAACAATAATGTTCCTGGATATAAGAAACTTCTCGAACTTTTGCGAAGGAAAAACACCCGAAGAAATAAACAAGTATCAGAATGAAGTGCTTGGTTTTATGATTGATATTGTTAAGCAGCACCTGGGAATTGTTAACCAGATCTTGGGTGACGGATTTATGGCTACATTCGGTGCACCGGTTGAAGATGAGAAACACACTCTAAATGCAGTTAGTGCAGCGAATGAAATAACAGGGGTGTTAAAAAGTAAAAATACGAAGGATGAAATACCGGCAACAAATGTTGGAATAGGAATTCATTGTGGTGAAGTTGTTACGGGTAATGTAGGCACAGAAGATAGAAAGCAATATTCCGTAACAGGAAACACAGTTATCTTAGCTTCCAGATTAGAGCAGTTGAACAAAAAGTTTAACACTTCGGTAATCGTTTCAAAAGATGTTATTGATAATATTAAAACAGAAGGTGATAAATTTATTTCTTTGGGAGAAGTAAGTGTAAAAGGTTTTGTGAATGCTATCGAAGTTTATAAACTATCATGATGGATTGGACATCAGCTAAAACAAACGCAAGGCTTAACTTCAGAAATATCAAAGAGCTGGATGCGTTTGGTTTCAGCTACTACCCATTGGCTTATCACCGTGACCTCTTGCACGGACTACTAACGCTTCTAGATTTGATGATCGTTGATTTCAAACATGTAGGCATGACCAGATAGATAAACTTTAATTAAAAGATTCCCAACTACATTGAATAATACTACCCTGCTCTTCATCGTTTGTAATCTTTAAGTAAGTATCTATTTCTTGTTGCAAATCTTCAACATGGGAGATAATTCCCACAATACGGTTTTCTTTCTGTAAAGATTTCAAGGTATCAAAAACAACTTGCAAGGCTTCTTTATCCAGAGAACCAAAGCCTTCATCAAGAAAAAAGAAATTTTGATTTGATTGGTGAAATTTTTGTATGCTTTCAGCCAGGGCGAGAGCCAGGGACAAAGACGCCTGAAACGTCTGGCCACCGGAAAGGGTTTTAACGCTTCTAACCTTGCCCTCATTCAGGAAATCACGAACCTCGAAATTGTTACTTTCAGAAATCTCAAGTCTCAATTGCTTGCGAGTCAACTGATAAAATCGTTCATTGGCAGCATGACACAAGTTTCGTAAATAAACCGTTGACACATAATTAACAAATCCAGCGCCTTTGAACAGTTGCTTTAAAGTATTGATGTCCTCTCCTCGTAATTTCAGATCAGCGAGCTCCTTTTCCAGTTTTTCTTTTTTTGTGAGCGCCTCTTTTAACCTTTGAATGATTAATTTTCGTTTAACTACATCTTCTTTCATTTGTTCTAGATTATTTTTTAAATTTTCAAGCTCTTGAAGTAATTGCTCATGTTCAACTTCATCATAAGATTTATCTTTTGTTTGTTGAAACAATTCATCGTACTTGACTCTAACTGTATGCAATTCTTGCTTAAATTGGCTGACAGCTTTTTTTTGTTTTCCTACCTCTAACTCCTCTTCCAGAACACTTTCAATTTCTCCAATATTTGAATATTTGGATTTATCAATTTTATCATTTAATTTTTGTTCAATCTCTTTCAAAGACTGTTGATAATCCTTGAATGTTTTTTCTCCAGCCTCGATGGTTCCAAGAAGCGTATCCTTTTCCTTTCTTAATTGAATAACTTTTTCTTCTAATTCACGATATTGCTTCTCAATCTGCGCTACTTTATTTGTTAATTCCTGAACTTTGCTTATCATTTCTTCATTGGAAGTTTCACTATAATCAGCAAAATTTAAATGTTTCAATTGTCCCAGGAGAGTCTGAATTTCGGAATCAAGTTTTGTTTTTTCATCCTTAATCCCATCGAGTTCATCTTTAATTTTATCCCGGTGTTTAATTTCAGATTCCGATTTGTTTTGTAATTGCTCTAATTCTTCTTCTTTTTCTGCTATTTCTTGCCTGAGTTGATTGGCATGTTCAAAAGCTTCTTTAACTAAATCATCCTCATCAGGACTGTAATCAGACCAGATAAATTTTATTTGGTGTTCTTTCAGTTTTTCGTTCTCAATGTCTAATTCTTTTTGATTTGCATTCAATAAATCTTTTTGCGTCTTTAACTGGGTTGAAATGATCTTTAAGTTCTGGAGTGTTTCATTTATTGTATTTATTCTTTCTTTAAATTCTGATTGATTTTGTCTGGTGATTTTCAATTTTTGATTTATATTTTCAACGCTTAAAACATCGGGGTGCTCTTTTGAGCCACATAATGGACAGGGTTCTCCATCTACTAAATTTTCAGCAAGTTCATCTAATTTTTCCTGAACAAGCAGGTGTTCAATTTCTTGTTCGACTTTTTTCTTTTGCTTTTCAATTTCAATTTTTCCCTGTTTTAGGTCCGAAGTAATATCTTTGATCGATTTTGTTTCTACCTCGCCAGTGATTAAAGGAATGAGCTCCTTTGAAATAACCTGATTTTTCTTTGACTCTAATTGTTTTAATTCCGCGGCAATTCTTTCGCCTTTTCCTTTTAATTTATCAAGGGTTGTGAGAATCTGCCTCCTGTTCGTAAACCAACCGCTTACGGCCGTTAAGACATTAAAATCAGGCATGGACTGCTTTTTTTCTTTCAGAGTAAAAGCCAACTTCTTATGTTCTTCCTGTAGTTCTTTGATCGAGGAGTTAGAGCTCTGGAAGGCTGAATCATTTTCATTGATTTGTTCTCGTAATTGTTTAACACTCTTTTCTAATGTCTTGACCCTTGCTATTTTTTGTAATTCCTCGGACTTTTGTTTTAGAATTTCTCGATTATCAAATTCCTGTTTGAGTTTTTGAAAGCTCTTTTCTTCACTCTCCAAATTTGATTTTATCAGGTGCAATTGTTCTCGCTGTGACTCTAATTCTCTTTTAGAGATTTCAACCCTCGTAATTTCCTCCCGTCTTCTTGCAAGAAGGTCTTTGAAATTCAACAAACAATATTCATATTCGTTTATTTTTGATTCTAATTTTTGATAAGATTGCTCTTTGCTTTCTAATTTTTCCAACTCCGACTTTTGGGCGGCCGTTTTCTCAAACAACTTTTTCAACTTTTGCAACTCGATTTCGATTTTCTGTTGCTTCTGAAAATTTTTATTTAAAAGGACTGCTTCAGCTTCAAGGCCTTTTAACGTGCTTTCTTCGGCTTTGATTATTTCGGGATTTGCTTCATCCAATTGCAGCAACTGGCCTTCTATATTCTGTATCCTTTCGCTGTTTTTCTTTTCAATGGCGACCACCT